>JAQCGX010000050.1 GCA_027619975.1 Nitrospinota bacterium | reverse complement strand
TGTCGGAACTCCGCCATGACCGATTAAAACGACACCTTTTTGAGTTTTGTCCATTTTTCAATTTCCTTTTTTAAAATTTTACACTTGGACCGCTTCTATCTGTTCTTTCATCATTCCCGCCACCTTATTCAAATTAAATGGCCATGCATATTTGATATTGATGTAAGGGTATTTGGTTTTTAACTTATGAACTTCCTCAGGGATTTCCTTTTCCGCGTGCGAACCGCCCGGAGTGACCATGGTGGTCAACAAAACAATATTGATAATCCCATGTTCAATCAATTCCTCCACCGCTTGGGCAATTGTGGGTCGGCAAAATTCGTTGTAAGCCGTGACCAGTTTACAATCCCGTAATTGCAATTTTAATTGCGAGGCCAGAGACTCCAGCCCGAATTGGTAGGGATCGTTGTCAGGGGTTCGTGGCCAGTCGCGCAGGGTATTTTCCAGGTCCTGTTCAACTTGTGAGGGAGATTGATCGGCCTTTCTGCCTTTGTGCAAATCCATCCATTTTTTAAACTGGTCGCGTGGAAAATCTGTCGGAACTCCGCCATGACCGATTAAAACGACACCTTTTTGAGTTTTGTCCATTTTTCAATTTCCTTTCATGCGCCCATAAGTTTTTCAATGGTTTTATGACGGTGTTTAAAAATCGTTTCCAGATCGTTCCGGATCCATTTTCCCGCTACCAGATCTCCCAGAGTGCCAAACGGAACCCTGTATTTTACCTTGTCCCGTACCAGCGTTCCTCCGTCCTTCTCGAAAAATTCATGTGTGTGATACCAGTGACTGTATGGACCTTTTAGTTGAATATCTGAAAATTTGTTGTTAGGTTGCCAGTCAGTAATTTCAGACTGCCAGCGCATGGGAATCCCGTGCAGGGAAAGCCGGTAATCCAGTTTGGTTCCTTCCTGAATGTCTTGGGTGGTTTGATTCACAACCTTGAAACGCAAGGTATCGGGAGTGAGTTTTTCAAGATTTGCGGCTTCCTTAAAAAATGCAAAGGTTTTATGGATAGACTGAGGAACCCACTGCTCCATTTGAAGTTCGTGACAAGAGTGCCCGCAAACTTCCTCCAAGGCTTCCTTCAACTGAGGGTATTTAAATGTAAACCCTGAATCACAGATTTTCCGGGCACTCACTTTCTGACTGCTTAGCAGTAAATCTGAAAGTTCTCCCAGGCCTATTTTTAAAACAAAACCAGGTACTGGAAAAATTGTGCGACACTTTAGAACATCGCCCAGAACTTTTGTGAAATCATCGTTTCGGACGGGATTTGGACTGACCGCGTTATATATTCCGTCCAGAGCAGGGGTTTCAACGGCATGAATCATCATGTTGACCAGGTCATCGATATGAATCCAGCTCATCCATTGAGACCCGTTTCCCAGTCGTCCGCCCAGACCCATTTTGAAAGGTGGCAACATTTTATTAAGAGCCCCTCCATCATGTCCGAGAACCATTCCCACGCGACAGGTGACGGTTCTAACCCCAAGCTCTTGGGCTTTGAAGGTTTCATTTTCCCAGGCTTGGCATACCTCCGAAAGAAATCCGTTCCCGGTTGAAATTGTTTCATCTAGAAGCATTTCACCGCGATCCCCATAAAACCCAATGGCCGAAGCGGACACAAAAACTTTGGGTTTGTTATCCATGACCTTCATGGCATCCACCAAACGACGCACCGACATGACTCTGGATTGCATGATCTGCCGCTTTCGAGTTGCTGACCAACGTCTATCGGCAATGCCTTCTCCCGCCAGATTGATGACCGCCTCCACCCCTTTGAGGGTGCTGGGTGAGAGAGCATTTTCTTCAGGGTTCCAGGTTTTAATTTTGCAATGAACGGGTAGATGAAAACTGGCCGACTCGGAGTTTCTGGTCAAAACCACAATTTCATGGCCTTTTTCACTTAACTTTTTAACCAGTTCTTTTCCGATGAATCCAGTTGCACCCGTTACCAGGATTTTCATGACGGACCTTCTTTCTATTATTTATTTAATTGACTGATCCACTCGTAGTAATCCGAGAAATTGTCGAGCCGGATGATTCCGGGAGCCGCATCTTGCGCGCCTTCTCCGCCGATGATCATATTTGTTGTTTTATCTAAACCTTTTCGAATCTGTCGCAATTGCTCCTTTGACATTTTTGGTTCCACGCAATTGGATATGCTGAGGCACAGTAATTGAGCTCCGCAATCCTCAGTGGTTTTTAAAATATCTTCTACAGGCGAGTTCGGGCCCAGATAAACCACTCGAAAATCCGCCATGCTGGTGACCACTGCGCACATCAACAGGCCTAGGTTATGTGTTTCTTCCGGCAGTGTAGAAAGCACGGCAATGGGTCCATCTTTTCTAATGTTCAACTGTCGCCACTTGGAGGAAAGGAAATCACTGAGATGGGATGTCGTGAAATGTCCCTGCCCTACGGCCAGTTCTCCATTGGCCCAACCGTTGCCAATTCTTCTTACAAAAGGAGTCGAATAATTTAATATAAAATTCAAAGGGCCTTCCTTGTTCCATATTTCGTGAAAGCCGTGGCTGAGGGAATCGTCATCATATTGATGAATGGTCTCGACCCATTTTTCAATGATGAGTTCTCTGGATACCTGGCCAGATTCTGCATCCGGTTGCTCAAGGCTTGTGCTCATGAAACTTTGAGCGCCCAGCAATCCCTGAAGCTCTTCCAGGGTCCCGGTCACAACCTTGCTGGCCCGGTATCCAGATTCAAGGGCCCTCGCAATGGCCCTCAGCCGTGGAACTTCTTCTTTTGGGTATCTTCTGTGGCCAGACGGAAGGCGCTCTGAGAGTGGGGCGCCGTATCTTTTTTCCCACACTCTCAGAGTGTGAACGCCTATCCCCGTCTGTTTCGAAAGTTCTCCAATCGAAAGGTAATCTTCAATTTTTATAAGGTTATTCATTATTTTCTCTTTGGTTTTGTTATTAAAAACTAACAATGAACGTTAATCTTAGAATCTTTGCTCAGGTTTTCTATGATAGCCACATCATCGATATTAACGGATTTACCCAATTGTTTGGAAAAAGACAGGTTATACCTAAGGTCGTAGCCACGTTTGTCCCAGTTTTGAATGCTATCTTTAATAATACCATCCTTGCCCATAGTAATTTTCACTTCGACCCAGTCATCACCCAGGTTTTCGACCACAAAGCTGGTGTCACAACTGGATCTCCAACCAGGCTCCAGAATGGTTTGGTTCATTGGAGTTGCATTTCGACTTTTGGTTGGATAATCCGCACCGGCCTTGACGGGAGCGGCTAATGCGATGCTCACCCCCGCGATTCCTGCCAGTCCCAGTTTACATATGTTCTTAAACATTTTATTTCTCCCTGAATATAAAATTAAACGTTTAACTACATGTTCGAGTCGTTATGAGGAGCCATGGCCATACCCTGTGCGTTCACATGATTGATGACTTTGACACCGGAAGTAGCTTTTTCGACGATGAATTTGCGGCCCGCTAAGGTGGCCTGGAACGTGTTGCCAGGTTTGATGACATATTCTCTTAACAGAGACTGTTCGAACCGGTTAAGCCCGACATAAATGTTCTTTTTGTTCTGGGCCATGGCCTGGGCGATCTTTCCTTGGGTTTTCACATTGAAAGTCCACTCGTAGGGTAGATAAGCGTGATCGTGACCCACATGAGATTTATGAGTCATGGATGCATTGGCAACCCGGTGGCTAGTTTTGATGGGAACCTGATCTGTGTAAGCGACGTTACTGACCCGGTTGGCATCAACGATTTTCATTACCGCGGAGGTTCTCTCCATCAAAAAGTTGATTCCGTTAACCTCGCTATTGAACTTGTTGCCAGAATCGATGTCATAATGGCCCAGTTTCTTCTGCTCAAAACGGTTCAACCCAATCAAAGCTGTGGGGTTGGAATAACTCAGAGCTCTTTCCATTTTGGCGGTCATTTTGTTTGAAAGTTTCCACTTGTAAGAAACCGTGGAGTGATCATGGTCCGAATGAGCCATAGCGGCAGTCGGGGTCAAAGTAATTGTGGCTGCGATTGCGAGGGCGTTTAAGATGCTTTTTCTCGTTTTCATTTTGTTTCTCCTTAAATTATAAATTGGATTGTTGTCTAGTATTTCTATCTGATCTATGTCCTTAATATAGACATAAGACTAGATATTGTCAAGAAAAGATTTAAAAAAACTAGATAAATATCTAGATAAAACTATAAGATATTGAATTGTATATTATTAAAATTTGATAAATTTTGTTGAATGCTTGGATTTGGGGGGAAATAAACGGGGTTTGAGGGGTTATATAGAAAAATATTAGATAAAATTCAAGATTTTAGAGGCGAAAATTGCCTGGTATTCAATAATTGGCAGGTGGAAGCGATTTCGGTCAATCATAATTTACAGATTTTCTTGATGCGGGTTGGGGGAGGAGCGATCAGGGAAAAGGTGCCAGATGGCAGGAACCTGCGTACACCAATCTCCTTCCTCCTTCCAGCGACAAGCAATTAGTGATCTGATATAACCCACGCGGGGAGAGCGTTTTTAGGCTGAGGCCAGCTTACAGTAATAAAATATCAACGACCCGCGACGTGCAATTTCGAGGTCAGATAATATCGGCAAGGGATGAGCCATCAGAGGGCGGATTCTAGCGTTCAGTGACGCGTGTTGCAGGGGCAGCTGTCCGGCGATACAGACCACATATCTTCGACCTGATATCAGTATAGAGCGACCCAGGGCGGGGGTTACTCTGGTGTTAGCACTGGAACCAAAAACCAACGATAGAGGGCACGGACCATTGCCCAGTGTTCTCAGAGTATTTAGGGTCAGGGACCAGAGAACTGGGTTCAGGTATTTGCGTCGCGGGTCGGGTTTGCTTATATATTGAACCTGTTGTCACGGTTGTTAATTGGTTATGGTATGGATTGTTAATATTGTTTATATGTTAATAATAGTGATGATTTTTGGGTGTTAACCTGACTTGATGCGGGACGCGGGTGCCATAATAAATTTTCAGCCTTATTCAAAATGATTAACGTAAGACTTGTTAAAAGTAGCCCAAAACGTCCAAAATATGAATTGGCTAAGTTTGTCTCCAATTGAAGAAGAATTTGGGGCGGATCTTGGTGTGTTAGAAATAATTACTTTCTTTAGAAAGTTGGTGTTATGTCCGCATATGAAAGCTTTATGGACCAAAGGTTAGTTTAGTTAGTGTTTTTTCCAAACCCCTTTCTATATAAACAAATATATTTTACTTTTTTATTTTTCTATAGAAACTTTAGTACGTGAAAAGTACTAACCAAACTAACCTATTTTTTGCCTTAGTAAAATCCAAGGATAAATCTACAAGTAACAATAAATCCAATAGAGTGTCCGTCAACAAATTAAAAGGGATGTCCCTACAAAGGGGTATCTGAAATACCCTTTTTAGCTTGCAACCCATGAACCGTCGCAAGATTTCCTGGGTGAGTTATTCGATATCCCAAATTTTCCAAATTGTTCCCAACTACTGTCCCGTGCGGTTAATGGGCTTAGTTAATTTCTTGTTTTTTTTTGCCCTTGATGAGGATTATGCGGGCGCGAAAAACAAGGTTTTGAGGAAGCCGTTGCCTTCGGAGAAGAGCTCTCAGTAAACTTTTTTCTTTGTTCGACGTTGTAAACTCTGCAATGGTTCGTGACATAAAACCATTATAAAGCATCCTCTAATTAAACTAAATGACTAACCGCACGGGACACTAGAATGCGTGTGGGATATTTTTTAATTCGATTATCATTGCACCAAGTCTCAAAAGCTTCAAAGAAGCCTTTAATATCCTGTTTGCAGGTTTTGTCTTCTTTATTCTGCCAGCACTCGGTTTGTATAAAGTTTTCCAAGGGGTTTGCGTGAGCTAAAAATATGTATTTTTCCCTGAGACAGGGAGAAGGCTCTAAAAATTCTCCTCGCTCTCGGACTCGTTTCAACCCCTCCAAGGACCGGTTTAAAATCCCACTCATTTCATCTTTCTTAATTCGAGAAAACAGAGTTGGGTCTTTATCGACCCCATTCCTGAAAATTCTGTCGAAGGGGATTACATGTGCCCGCCTTCGAAAACCGTAACTTAAGTCAGCTACAGAAGGAAAGTTATTGCATAATAAAACTGGAAGAGCGACACAAACAAATTCAAACGAATTAATAAATTTGAGTTGCCCTGACATCAGTTTTGATTCGCTCATTTGCTTGAGGATACCATCAGGGAGCCGGGTACCAGTTCTAACATCATCGTCATAAAATATCAGTTTCCCGGCCAGTTCTCCTGTCCCATATGGGTTCCTCTCCAACTCGTTGATTCGACCAGAATAAACCGATGAACTTCCCATGAGCTCGATTAGTACCTTGATTAACATAGTTTTCCCATTATCTCCGCCTCCCCTTAATAACCAAAAAGAAGGAATATCGCGATGAGGTTGAATGGCATAACCCATGAATTCATTCCAATGACGTGACATTTCAACGGGAATAGCTCTTGATTCCTCTGAATCGCTTTTAGCGTTTGAAAAAATACCAAGTAAGGCTTCGTCATAAATCGGACAAGTTGCATCTGGGTCGTATTTTACGTCCAAGCAATAAGTTAAAAATGAATCTGCACGATGTTCACGCAACTCTACATTTCCATTTCCATCAACCGATAACTCTCCGTTAATAACATTTATTATCGGCTTAGGTTCTTTCGTGAACCTTAACGGATCGCCTTCTTTGGCTTGCTTTGCCTTCAAAAGTGATAATGCTTGATCAGCAGCGTGCGAATAGCTTATGAGTGAGGGATCAACATTTTGTTGAACAAGTTCCAGGATGAGTTTTTTAACCTGTTCATCGGTGGCTCTTTCCCAGTGCGTCCCAGTATATTTCCAGAAAGATTTGTCGGCAGCTCGTATCAGGTGCTCACCCCCCGCGAAATGCTGTACCAAAGTTTGTTCGGCAATGTCCATTCCGATATCACCTGATTGGTCACAGCTGTTTGAAGTTTCCCTTAAAGAATCTCGTAAAGCCTTGATCGAGCGCTTTGTGGCTCTCTTTATCCTCTGCAATAAGTCTTCTTCTTCAATAGGAGTCAATTGGGTCGAAACCATCTGGTCGATAATATTCTGTATATCGCTGGGTATAGACTCCTCAGAAAGGTCATCAATTTGCTCCACTAACTCAGAGAAAGAAGGTCCAGTGTTTTTTAGACCCATCCAATCTCGGAACTTATCTGCGACAGCATCACTTCCAATGAACCTCTTTAACGTTGGAAAGCCTGTAACCTGTTGCCCTTCATCCAGTTTTCTGGAGGTATCCTCGACAATTTGTTTGTAGCATCCCGGAATAGGGCTTCCCCCTCCGGCTTTTCCAACCTTCTCCATAAAATCAACGACCCACTCCTGGTCTTTAAATTCGCTTCTTAAAAGGGTCCCAGCCAAAGCCATCGCAGTGTTATTGCGTGCCCCCAAAACGGGCCAGTGACGCGCAAGCAGAGACGCGGCTGCTAATTGTTTTACTTTTTTGATTAAGACCTCTTGTTCAATTGGAGCTGGATTACCGGATTCGTTCCAAATGTATTTGTCTCCGGATGGATGAACGGAGGGATAGACTAAGGTTTGTTGAGGAGTTCCAGAGCTGGTTATGCCTCTGATCTCGACAATCATTCCGTCGTCGTCTTCTTTCTTCCCATGGGAAAACTGCATGGTTTTAAAATTTGGACAACAGTAAAACCAGTGAGAATTGGGTCTTTCACCCCTGCCCCCCTTTAAATGGGTCGGTGGCAAGAAAAAAGGGGCGAGCTCAACTGCTTCTGGACAGTCCAGGTCCACGTCAATTAGACCGTTTGATATCCCCAAGAGGATTCCAACATTTTGTTCTTTTTTATTGAATCTTGTATGAATATTTTCTTTTGAAATGCGTCGATTTTGCCAGTGTTCACCCTCAGGATTTTTCGTTTTATATTCTACATCTATAGGAAACCACCCTCGTTCTAGATAGGATTCAGCGGCTTGATATGGAGTGGTGTTAGATATCATTGCTCACCCCCTATTGTGTTATTGCGACGGTAACTTTGCATAAATTGTTTTAAATCATCTACGGCATATCTAACCATTCGGGCTAGCTTAATGTAAGGAGGCCCGTAGCCCTTGTGACGTGATATATCAAGCCATTGTTTGCTTACATTTAAGTAGGCCGCGGCTTGAGGGGTTGTTAAGTATTCTGAATTTTTCTTTTCACTAAACATAATTTTGCTTCCATTTCAGTTTGAGCTGGCTCTCCACTGAAAAAAGGCAGAGAACTAGCGCTGTTATAGAATGTACATTTAATTTTCCTGGGTTTAAGTGTTTAAATCTTAAGAGGTTTAGCGATTTATCACTTATGTCCTAATGAGCCATAATTATAACTGCCTTTAAAAAAGAATTTGTATGAAAGATTCGAAAAAGAAATGGCTCTCACTTAGGGGATCGCATAATTTGCTCACTTGTTTATATCAATAGCCTAAGGGATCATGGCTTTCCGCTTAAAGCATAAATTTCCAGTTGACATAAATACTAAATGGTCGTATAGTCTTTTATACATTAGTTTGAATGAGGGAGTCTAGCGTGAAACAGGCTGTAGGATACGTGCGAGTATCCACCAGAGAACAGGGACACAAGAGGAATGGCATAGAGGCCCAACGTGAAACGATAGAGCGGTTTGCTCAGGCAGAAGGACTCGTGATTGTAGAATGGCATGAGGAGTGCGAAAGTGGAAAGGGCTTCCTTAATGCGCTTGACAGTCGGCCCGAACTAGCAAAAGCCCTGGATCACGCCAAAAGGCTCAAGTGCTCTGTAGTGGTCTCCAAGCTTGACAGACTCTCTCGTGATGTTGCTTTCATTTCAGGGCTAATGTCCCGTGGCGTTGCCTTCATCGTGGCTGAACTTGGTCCAAATGTTGACCCTTTCATATTGCACCTGTATGCGGCTTTGTCTGAAAAGGAACGCATGCTAATCAGCCAAAGAACGCGAGAGGGATTGAGAAAGGTAAAAGAGAGGGGGATACGACTTGGGAATCCTACTAATCTGGAAGCTGCACAAAGAAAAGGTATGGAATCGAATATGGCACGGGCCGATGTTTTTGCTGAATCTGTTCTCCCTATTATTCACGCTTTCCGAGGTAAGAAACTCAGCCTTCGCCAGATAGTTAACGAACTGAATGATAGAAAGATCGCAACAGCAAGGGGAGGCTCTTGGCATCTAAAAACCCTGCAAAATATTTTGGCTCGTTCTTCAGCTTAATTGTCTTCTCCTATCCCAAAGAATCTATCCCAAATTGTTTCTTGTAGAAAACTTCCAAGTTCCCATGATATTGTTCTATCTTGAAGGATTGATCCATGGCACACTCTCGGTGCACTGAATCTGAAAAATGAGGGAAAATAAGAGATATTAGGTTTTGGAGAGATGAAGGTTAAGCCCTACTAATGTAATGGTTTAGAGATATGCCGAAGTGGCGGAATTGGTAGACGCGCATGATTCAGGTTCATGTATCCGCAAGGATGTGGAAGTTCGAGTCTTCTCTTCGGCACTCTTTTCAAAAGAGCGGGTTTGCTCACGATGGGCCGTGCTTCATGGTTCGGGCCTTTTTCGTCTAAGCGCTCACCCGCTCCAGTGAGAGGAAGCGGGCCGAACTTTTTCGGCCCGGGATATTTATCAGGCCCATGACCGGGGCCAATCCGTCTTCCCTGCGGGCAGAACCCGCCTTTCCCCGTTTTCGTCCTCCCGGTGACTCTTAAGAGCCGGAAAGCATCTCCATCCCCTTGAAAAAATACCCCTGTTTTCAGAATCACCTGTTTCACTTCCCATTGTACGTAAAATTAATGCCGGTTCCTGCCCTATCATTGGCTGGCGGCTTTTAAATTTCCGCGGGACTTTGACAAGGGAGAACCTGGATTTTATCTTTACTGTGAGGGGGAGTTTATTTGCAATAAACAATAAAAATTTGGCAGGTTATGAATACTCTTAAAACGACATTATTGCTGGGTGGTCTGACGCTCCTCCTGGTTTTTGGAGGAATGGCGTTGGGCGGTCAGGAAGGAATGGTCATTGCCTTTCTTTTTGCCGTGGCGATGAACTTCGGCGCCTATTTTTTCAGCGATAAAATAGTTCTATCCATGTACAAGGCCGAGGAGATTCAGGAACACGACGCGCCGGAACTGTTTCAGATGGTCCGGGAGCTTTCCCGGCGCGCGGAAATTCCAGTGCCGAGGGTTTACATCATTCCCTCCGATCAACCCAACGCCTTCGCCACCGGACGCAATCCGGAACACGCCGCCATTGCCGTCACCGACGGCATCACTCGTATTCTGGATCACGATGAACTGGAAGGGGTGCTGGCGCATGAGATCAGTCACGTTAAAAACCGCGATATTCTCATAGGAACGATCGCCGCCACGATGGCCGGCGCGATCAGCATGCTGGCAAACATGGCGCAATGGGGGATGCTTTTTGGCGGCGGCCGCCGCGATGGAAACGGGGGAAACCCGATTTTCATGATCCTGACGATGATCCTGGCGCCCATCGCCGCTCTTCTCGTACAAATGGCCATCTCACGCACCAGGGAATATAAAGCCGATCACACGGGCGCGATATTGACGGGATCACCCGAACCTCTGGCCAGCGCGCTCATGAAACTGGAGCGATCCGCTCAGCGGATTCCCATGCACGCCGAACCCGCAACCGCCCATATGTTCATCGTCAACCCGTTGACAGGTAAGGGGATGATGGCCTTGTTCAGCACGCATCCTTCCACTGAAAAGCGGGTGGAGGCCCTGATGGCTCTTAAATCTCTGCAACGTTCTCCGTTGGCTTAGGTTTGACTGGCAACTCCATAATGCTATGATGCGGGCATGAGCCCGGAAGAACGCCAGGAACTGAAACGTGAAATCGTCGATGAAATCGAAGCGCAAAAGCATTTGATCAAAAGCCTCGAAATAACCTCCAGGCCCGTGCCGCCAGATGACGCCATTGGCCGTCTCACCCGTATGGAGGCGATCAGCAGTAAAGGCGTCTCGGAAGCGTCGTTGCACTCAGCCCGAACAAAACTGGTAAAACTGGAGACCGCATTGGGGAAAGTGGATCATCCAGATTTCGGCATCTGCATCCGCGGCGAAAACCCCATCCCCCTGGGCCGCATCAAGGCCATGCCGGAAAACGTTCTGTGCGTCCCCTGCGCTGAAAAGAGATAATGGTCTAGGGATATCAGGTTAAAATTTCGGTACCACTCATAAATGTTAACTAAGGATTTCTGCCCTGATTAAAATTGATTTAAAAGGTTTAGTAGAAGCTTATTCAAAACTTAGCGGTCGGGACTGGATGTCTTTGATGGCGCGGGCAGTCGCGTCAGAAATTCCGGGTCGGAATGCGCTCACCGTTCTTTCGGAGCCAGTCAATAAGAACCAAAATGAGGTTGAAGCTAAAAATAAGTTTAACTCTCGGATTATCTGTGCGGGAGCTTTCGATCCTTTCAAATACGAAATAGTTGGGAATGGGGTTAGTAGCATTACCGACACTGGAGTGGGTGATTACTTTGTTTCGTTCCTCGAACCGATCGAAGCCGAATACTTTGTTCAAATCACCGCAGATAACCTTCTAGCTTCATGCACAAATCAGACATCAAAGGGGTTTGGAATAAAATTACTCCAATTAGATGACAAAAAAAGTACTGATGGTATTGTCAAGTTCCTTTGCTTTTCAATCGAATGAGTTCCACCCTAACAGAGCATCAGACCATCACCCGGAGATGTTCCCATCTTAAAAATCTGCCTCACCATATACTCCTCACCCTGGTCGCGGTTTAAAGGCGGCGGCCAGATCGCCGTGCATCAACTCGCCTGCGCCCTGCAACGGCAGGGTTGCGAGGTGCATGTCCTTTATTCCAGAGAGCCGGGAGAAAAAATTGAGCCGGATGTCCCTTACAAAATTCACTGGGCCCGCAGATTCAACGTCGCCACCATCAATCTGGACATTTTTTCCTTTGCCTTTGCGCTCAACCGGCTGATGCGGCGGGAACGGTTTGACATTGTTCACGGCAACGCCGAGGAATCGTTTTTTGCTTCCTGTATTTGCCGGAGGACCGGAGCGGTTCCACTTTTTACCAGTCACGCGCCGACTATCCCGGCGATGGGAATACTTCGCGCCCTCTTGCGTCCCCTGTCTTTTCTAAAAACCATAAATCCGCTTCTTTTGCGCTCCGCCGCTCGCCGTGCGAAAAAAATATTCACTTTCAGTCAGTTTTCCAAAAACCGGGTCCTCGATGGCTTGGGAAAACGCTGGCAGGATCGCGTTGAGGTGATTTCAGCCGGCATCGACCCCTCGTGGTTTGATGTCGAGCGAGCGCCGACGGATAAACCGGAACTTGTTTTCTGGGGGCGCATGGAGGATGAAAAGGGCATCCCGGAATTGCTTCAAGCTCTGCAAATCGTCGCAAAAAAAATTCCCGATGTGAAATTGACCCTGGTTGGCGAGGGACATCGTCTGGAGGCATACAAACAGCAGGTGCGGAAGCTGGGCCTCATTCCGAGAGTTGTGATGCCGGGGTGGCGATCCATAGAATACATCCAAGACCTTGCGGCGACGGCGCGGATCGGAATCTTTCCGTCCCGCATTGAAACGTTTGGTCTTTCGGTGGCGGAAGCTCTGGGCTCGGGGCTGCCGGTCATCGCCACCTCTGCGGGGGCTTTGCCTGAGATCGTCGAAGACGGCGTGACGGGAACGCTGGTACCACCTCAAGACCCGCAAGCATTGGCTTCAGCCATCTTAACCGCGCTTGCAGATGCTGGGAATAGTAACCGCATGACCGAGCAGGGGCGGGAGGGCGCGCGGCAACAGTTTTCCTGGGATGCCACTGCCAGGCAATTGATCGCGATTTACGAGCAGGAATTAAAAGCGGTTTGAAATCTTCCTCTGCAAAGGGGGGATAAAGAGGCTCCCCCTTCTGGAAGGAGACCTTTGCGTAAGTTGAAAATTTTCATGGAGTTTACTCCGAGCATATCCTCTACGTCATCGCGAGCCGCAAAGCGGCGCGGCGATCCAGGTGTTCTGGATTGCTTCGTCGCCGTTGGCTTCTTGCAATGACGGGTTTTGCAAAGGTCTCTTCTGAAAGGGGGCTGGGGGGATTTGTAACGTTATTCATAGCAAAGGACATTAGGGCATCTCTAAAAATTGACAACGACGCCGAATCGCCAATTCAAAGACGCGTCTTTTGTTTTAGTAGGACAGGCTTTCCTGCCTGTCCGCACGGGCTGGAA
>JAQCGX010000049.1 GCA_027619975.1 Nitrospinota bacterium | reverse complement strand
CGCCTGTGCTACTGGTTTTCTTAAATTAACAGTAAACTTGAAATTAACATTTTAAGGTCCCAAAAATAGTTTTTCAGCAACCTGCTAGTTTATAGATACCGATGCGGACATTTCCTCTTCAATTTCATCCTCGTCGTCTTCCTGGTTTTCCATTTCCTCAAGCAACCAGGGAACCATTTGATTGATACTCGGCCCACCCAGAAACCGCACGACCGGAACGGTGATTTGCAAATCCGTTTCAATTCTGACGATCAACTCCATGGCCATCAACGAATCCAATCCCGCATCGGTGAGAGGCAGATCCATTTCAAGCTTGGAAGATGCCAACCCCAAAATTTTGGCTATGGACTGCCTGAGATGCTCCCCAAGAATCTCGGCCCGCTCCTCAGGAGGCACTGTCAGAAGTTTGGGCCTGATAAGAACCTCCCCATCCAGGTCTCCTCCGTGATCCCCTTGAGCGTCATCACCCAGCACATAGGAATATCTTGGAGAATTGGAACCCGACCGGCTCAATGACAGCAGCTTTCTCCAATCGATCGGAAACACCCCCATCGCTACCGGATTCTTATGCATCAACCGGCCCAGCATTTCCACGGCCTGCCGGGACGTGATGCTCATCAGTCCCTGACCCTCCAGGCGCTTGATCAACCCCTGTTGCCGGGCGGCGACCCCCACACCGGATAGCGGCCCCCAATGAATGACCTGTCCCGAAAGACCCTGCCCACGCCGGTACTGCGCCAGCGATTCCAGAAAGGCATTGGCGGCCACATAATTTGCCTGCCCCGGATTGCCCACCACATTGGCCACGGAAGAAAACAGGATAAAAAAGTCCAGAGATTTGCCCAATGTCTGTTGATGCAGGTTCCAGGCGCCATGAATCTTGGGAGCTGTGGCTCTTTTAAAGCGTTTCGGGGTCAGATGAATCAAAAGACCGTCGTCCAAGACCATCGCTCCGTGAATGATTCCCTTAAGGGGCGGCATAGAGGATTCGATCTCTTTCAATACCCGGCTCACATCTTGCGCGTCGGAAACATCTCCACGGACCATCCGCACCTCGGCTCCGGCTTCCTGCATGACGGCGATGGCGGCCTTGGCCTCGTCCGAAGGAGTTTCACTTCGGCCCATCAGGGCCAGGTGGCGCGCACCCTGCCCGACCATCCATTTTACGGTGGCCAATCCGAAACCGCCGAGTCCGCCGGTGATCAGGTAGGTAGCATCGGCAGAAAATGACGTGGAATAGACTTCGTCTTGAGACAGATTTAAGTCGGGTTCTTCCAGGGACACCACAACTTTTCCCATGTGTTTGGCCTGCGCCATGGTGCGAAAGGCATTCACGGCATTGGATATGGGAAACACGCGATGCGGCAAGGGATGCAGATCGCCGTTATTCATATGCCGCATTATTTCCATAAAAATAGACCGGAACTCTTTTCCCAGAGATGCAAATCCCTGCTTGATGTCCACCATGGTGATAAACGAAATTCCCTTCAAGAAGGGCCGCAACCCCAACTTGTTATTTTCGTAGATATCTCTCTTGCCGATTTCCAGAAAACGGCCCAATGGTTTGAGAATTTCAACACTTTTGAAAATAAACTGGCCGGCAAGGGAGTTTAAAACCAGATCCACGCCCTCGCCTTGAGTCTCTTCCATGATTTGCTCGGCAAATGCAAGCGACCGGGAATCGAATAGTTGTTTCACTCCCAGATCACGAAGGAAACCTCTTTTTTCATCCGTACCTGCCGTCGCAAACACTTCCGCACCAGCAAGTTGGGCAATTTGCACCGCCGCCATGCCCACCCCGCCGGACGCGGCGTGGATCAAAATCCGTTCTCCTTTTTGCAACCTGCCTGCAGAATGCAGCATGTACCAGGCGGTCAAAAAAGTCACTGGAATGGTGGCCGCATCTTCAAAACTAATTTGCCTGGGTTTAAGAGCTGTGGCAAACGCCGGGGCCATCGTGTGAGAACCGAAACAGCCTCCACCTGACAAAGCCGCCACTTCGTCGCCAACCTGGAAATCCGTCACCCCTTCGCCCACTGCAGTCACAATTCCCGAGCATTCCAAACCCAGGGTTTCCCAGGTGTGATTCACCCCTTCCAGTTCTCCTGGAAGCAGGCCGAGCGCAATCATCACATCGCGAAAATTAAGACCGGCGGCACAAACCCGGATTTCCACAACCCCCGGCTCGGGCCGGGAACGCTCCACAGCCTTGAGCTTAAAATTTTCAAGAATTCCCGGCGTGCCAATATCCATAACAAATGCGGGAGCTTCAGTTTCTTTAGCCTGGATAAAACTGTCTACGGTCGTTTCTTCAGGCTCGGGACGGTGGAGACGATAGGTGAATCGTTGACCCTGCCGGAAGGCGATCTCTTCTTCCCTGTCGTCCCGCCACAATTCTGCAAACAAGGCATTTTCCGGGTTGGAACCCGACTCGGGGTCCAGATCCACAATTTTGCACTTGAAATTGGAATGTTCGGACTGGATCACCCGCCCAATTCCCCAAACAGGTCCCTGGGCGACTGAGATATTTTTTTCTTTCGGCTGTACGGCCTGACTGCCCTGGGTCACGAGAAAAAGCTGAGGCGCTTTCGACCATTTGACATTCGCCATCTCATTGATGAGTTGAGTGACGCTCAGGCTTCCGAAAGTTTCCGTCTGTTGCAGGGAGCTCAAGGATAAGTCTGCTGTCTCTGGACTATCCAGATTCCATAGATGGACGATGCCGCGAAGCGCCGGTTTTTGCTTGCGAACAAAATGGATGAGGTCTCCCATGTCCTCCAGAGAGTCGGGACGCACCTGGATTCGACCATCCCCCCCCGCTTGGAACTCGGTTCCCGGCGTCACGAGAAAACAATTTTCGCCAAAATTTTGCAAAGATTCCGCCAGAGCTTTTCCCACACCTTTGCTGTCGGCAAATAGTATCCAACTGCCCTTTTTATTGGGTGCGAGTATTTTATTTTCCTGCGGGGAATCTGCCTGTGAAATTTTCGGGCCTCTTGCCAAAAGAAATGTCTGCAAAGATTTGCTTAAATCATCCACATCTCCCCACTGCAACGCGTTTTCAAAACCGGCTTCTGTCAACAATTGGCGCCAATCCCCGCCCCCCTTCCAGGGAAAGGGCGCTTTTTTTGCTGTCCCACAATCAAACTCACAAACTCCCAAAATCATACGCAGCCAACTGGAAGCGGTATTCCATTCAAGTTGCAGGAGCAGGCCCTCGGATGTAAGCAATTCTTTGATATGCCCCAGAGCCTTTGGCGACGGCTCCATCTCAAAATTAAAATGTGACCCAAGAATTAAATCAAAGGAATGAGGTGCAAACTCCTGCGTAGAAGGAGGCAATTCCAAATCCAGCGTTTTAGATTGAACGCAGGAAAATTCCCGCAGTTTCTGCCCGGCTTTTTCACCCCTGTCTTCCGTTAAATCGGTAAAAACGTATTCCACTTTATCCGGCGAGCATTTGCGAAGAATAGAAGGGGTGTTCACCCCAGAGGCCACGCCGCCAATCTCCAATATTCGTAACTTTCTGCCCTCGGGCAGATCATTCAACAGAAAAGAAATTACTTTTTGCAGTAACAGGGTATAAATCCGCGAACTGCAAGCACCCTGCTGAAGACGTTCCCAAATGGCGTTTTCTTCAGCGAAAATTGTTTGCAGTCCATCGATTTCGCCCGTTAAAATTCCAGCAAGTTTTTCTCCCGCCAACCTTAACAGATTGAGTTCGGCTAAGTAGGCCGGAAATTTCCCCATCATCGATTTCCAGACTTCCTGAGGGTTTTCAACTTTTTTTGGAATAGAAACTATTTTCCACTGCGTGTCTTGCCTCTCTAAAATTCCTTCATCCCCAAGAATGCACAAGCAATTTTCCACATAAGCCGAGTGTTTGGGATTCAGCTTGAAGTGTTCCATCAAGAATTCAGTGGAAAACACCGTCAACGCTTCAAATCCAGGCGCGAGTTGCTTCAGGACTTTAAGAACATAAAGGGCGCTCAGATGATTGAACTGCGGTTCAATGGCATCGTAAAAACAGGGGCGATCAAGAACCTGAGACAGATAATCTCGCCCCTCTTCAAGCGAGGATACTATTTCATCCGGCCCAGGAAGCAGAGCCGTTACACTTTTCTGGCTAGACGAAGCTGTGTCAGAACAGGGCTCCCAACGCCATTCATAAAGCCAGTTGTCCGGGTTTTGCAAATCTCTTCCCCGTCCGGGATTTATCGCCCGCAAATGAAGCCCCTGGCACTCGATCCAAATTTTCCCATCCTCATCAAACATCTGCAAATCAACCACGGCCTGACCGCTACTAAACTCTTTTGCTTTCACGTAAACCCAAAGGGGATGCGGGGGAGATCCATTGAATAGAACCCTATCCAAGGAGACAGGGAGAAATAGTTTACTTGTAAGCGCTTCGGATTCCAGAGCCAACAACGCGGAAACCTGAAAGGCCGCATCCAGAAGGGCCGGATGGATCTGGTAGGGCCTGGCGTCAATTCCCAGGGCTTCTGGCTTTTTCAGCAACGCCAAAGCCTCTCCA
The DNA here is from genome assembly GCA_027619975.1 of Nitrospinota bacterium. Taxonomy (NCBI): domain Bacteria; kingdom Pseudomonadati; phylum Nitrospinota; species Nitrospinota bacterium. The sequence continues at coordinate 9,275 of JAQCGX010000049.1, read as the reverse complement.
TCCCCGCGCCAGGATTTGTCGATCCCCTGGAAAGCGGGACCATAGCTCAAGCCCATTTTCTCAAAAGTTTCGTACAGCTCCTTTGAGATCACTTCCTTTTTGCAACGGTTTTTGATGGCTTGCAGATCGATTTTTGCAGGATCGTTCGGGTTGAATTGATCCGCCAGGGTTCCACTTGCATGCAACGTCCAGGTCTGATGGGTTCGGTCGGACAGACTGTGAATTTTAAAGGACGCATCCGAGGGGTCATAGCTCATCTGGGTTTTGAGACCTTTGTTCCTGGGAAGGATCAGGGCATTGTGAAATTCGATCGAGTCCAAAACACAGGAGGCGCCGTCCTTAACATGTTTCGCCAGGGCCAGAGCCCACTCGACAAATCCCGCGCCTGGAAATATGAGGAGCCCCTTGACAACATGGTCGCCAAGAAAAATTAAATCCCGTTTATCCAGGCGGCATTGCCATCCGGAAGATGAAAACTCCATCTCCCAACCCAGGAAAGGATGAACATCAACGGCAAAGGGATCATAGCCTTTCTCTTCCCTTTCATGCCAGTAACGCTCCCTCTGCCAGGGATAATAGGGCAAAGAAACACAACGTCCGCCATCTGGGAAAATCGAGTTCCAATCTATCGGATGGCCCTGACAGTAGAGAGCCCCCAAAGAATTCACCATGATCTTGCGGTCCTCTTCATTGTGATTCAGAGAGGGAAGAACCGTGCCCTTCTGTTTTAAATGGGAAAGGCATTCAGAGATGTTGGCTCCAAGAACCGGGTGCGGGCTGAATTCCAGAAAGGTGGTGAATCCATCCTGGACCAGTTTTTCTGTGGCTTTAAAAAAACGGACGGGGTTTCTGACGTTTTCCCACCAGTAATCGGCTCCCAATTGATCTCCGCTCTCAACTTTTCCCCGCACGGTAGAATAAAAGGGAATGGAGCCTTTTTGGCAGGTGAGATCTTTTAAAGATTTCAGCAAATCCTTGCGGACAGAATCCATCTGATAGCTATGAAAAGCATAATTGACTTGCAGATAACGACAGAATATTTCTTTTTGCTGGAGAGGCTCCATCATTTTTTCCAGAGCGCCAGCATCTCCGGACACGGTGACGGATTTCGGACTGTTCACCGCCGCCAGGGAAATTTCATTTTCCCAGCCCTTGAGAACTTCTTCAGCTTTTCGCTCCGAAAGGCCGACCACCGCCATTTTCCCTTTTCCGGCCATTTTGTGAAGCCATCGTCCGCGATGGAAAACGATGCGAACGGCCTCCTCCAGGGAATAAACTCCCGCCGTATACGCCGCGGCGGCTTCCCCGATACTGTGGCCTATCACTGCGGAGGGTTGGATACCCCACGATTTCCATAAATCGGCCAGACCCACCTGAAGGGCAAACAAGGCCGGTTGAGTGATATGAGTTTCATTGATCCTCGAGTGCTCTTCATCCGCCATCAATTCTTTCAACAAGGACCAGTCGGCATGTCGACTAAACAATGCATCGCATTTTTTGATGGCGGCGTGAAAGACCGGTTCCTTCTCCATAAGCTGACGGCCCATCGCCCACCATTGCGGACCCTGCCCGGAAAATAAAAAAACGATTTTTGGACCTGCGTCCACAATATTATTTCCAGAAGAAACACCTTCAGATTTCCTTGCGGCGATGACTTTTCCGCTGGAGAGACCTTCAGATTTCCTTGCGGCGATGACTTTTCCGCTGGAGAGACCTGGATGTTTTTCATCGTTCAAAAATGCTTGCAGACCTTCGATGAAATCCTGAACCGATTGCCCAGCCATCGCGAGGCGATAATCATGGTGATTCCTTCTCATGGAGGCGGTATAACAAACGTCTCCGAGGTCCCGACTCGTCCAATCCTTCTTTTTGTAAAAAAAGTCGATGTAACTTTGCGCAAAATCCTTCAAGGCATCTGGAGTGCGGGCAGATAAGGTCAGAAGCAAATCTGCCGGGTCGCCGGAGTCAACGCCGTCGGTCTTTGGATCCATTTGAACGGGAGCTTCCTTGACGAGAATATTGGCGTTGGTGCCGCCAAACCCGAAGGAATTCACCCCTGCAAGCGCCGGAACATCTTTTTGTGGCCAAGGTGTCAGCTCCAGGGGAATCTTTAACTTCAGGGCTTCAAAATCTATTTCGGGATGTGGGTGTTTGAAGTGAAGGTTGGGAGGGATTTCCTTATGCTTGAGCGCCAGGGCAACTTTCATCAGACCCGCGATTCCCGAAGCGGATTCCAAATGACCAATATTGCTTTTAACCGAGCCCATATAACAAACATCATCCAGGGGCCGATTTTCCGATAGAACCTGGCCCTGGGCATTGGCTTCAATGGGATCACCCATGAGGGTCCCGGTTCCATGGGCTTCAAGGTACTGAATCTCGTTGGGTGAGATCCCGGCTTTTTTACAGGCTTCCCGTAGCATGGCTTTCTGAGACTCGCCATTGGGAATGGGCATTGCCCAGGTACGACCGTCCTGATTGGACGTCGTCGATAAAATCATCCCGTAAACCGGGTCCTTATCCTGCAAGGCTTTTTGCAATGGCTTTAAAACCGCGATTCCCGCGCCTTCTCCACGAACATAGCCATTGCCCGCCGCATCGAAAGACTTGCACCGCCCATCGGGAGACAGCATGCCTCCTTTGCCCAGGCCGATGGTAACGTCTGGAACAAGAATCGCATTGACTCCCCCGGTGATGGCCAGGGTTGATTCTCCACTCCAGATGCTCTGGCAAGCCAGATGAGCCGCCACCAGAGAAGAGGAACAGGCGGTATCCGTTATCAAACTCGGACCTTTAAAATCGAACAGATAGGAAATTCGATTGGCCGCCACACTCAAGGCAACCCCTGAAACGGTCTGGCCTTCGACGCAATGAAGATCCAGTTTCAAGTAACTCTGATATTCCCATCCAGAAACTCCCAAAAACACCCCGACGGGAGTTCCGGCGAGACGGTCCGGAACCTGGCCGCCATCTTCCAGAGCCTGCCAAACGCATTCCAGAAGAATCCTCTGTTGTGGGTCCATGTGCGTGGCTTCACGGGGAGATATGCCAAAAAAACGCGCATCGAACATTTGCATGGAGTCGATGAACCCTCCCCAGCGGGAAATAGTTTTACCGGGGGCCTTGGGATTGGGACTGTAATAGGTTTCTACATTCCATCGGTCCGGCGGAACCTCTATAATGGCATCTTTTCCTTGACGAAGAAGATCCCAATACTGCTCAGGACTGTTCGCGCCACCGGGAAATCTGCAACCCAATCCGATAATGGCAATCGGTTCATTTCTTTTTGAACTCATTTATTTTTCCAAGCCATTGTTTTCGCTGATATCTTGAGAGAATGATTTTCCACAGAACTACTTTTTTTAAATCTAAAGATGAGAGGCTCATTCTAGTTTGTCGAACAAACGGAATCAAATGATTTATCGGTCGACTTTCTCCTGTTATCTTTAATATTTTCACTCATAATCGTTTTCCCGTTCATGAGTTTTCCGCCCTCTAAACCCAAAGCTTCAAAAGGCACTTTTCAATAGAATCAGCAAGTCTTCAGGAGTTATTTTCATGGTGATGGTCAAACAGGTCAACGGTGATAAAAAAGGAATGCGGGATTTTCTGGAACTCCCTTATTTTTTATATAAAAATGATAAAAACTGGTGCCCTCCGCTTCGGCTTGAAAGAAAAGAATTCTTCAGCAAAAAAAATCCGTTCATGAATCACAGCGAGGTCTGTTTTTTTGTCGCCTACAAAGGCAATCAGCCTGTGGGGAGGGTCACGGCGCACCGTGACGATAATTATGACAAATTCTATAAAACCCGGCAGGGGTTTTTCGGCTTCTATGAATCAATTGAAAGTGAGGAAGTCGCGGAGAAATTGATGAACTCCTGTGAGCAATGGGTAAGGTCCGGAGAAATGGATTCTTTAATAGGACCCTTTAATTTCTCGACCAACCACGAAGTGGGTTTTTTGATCCAGGGCTTTGACAGACCTCCCGTCATCATGATGCCCTACACAAAACCCTATTATCCGGACCAGCTATTTAAACTAGGCTACAAAAAGGAAAAGGAACTCCTGGCTTTCTGGGTCGATAGAAATACGGAAACGCCGGAACTGTTTACCGTCATGGCAAAAAGAATCGCCAGGGAACTGGAAGGTTCTTACGAAATCCGGACGTTACATATGGCAAATCTGAAATCGGAACTAAAAATTATTTTGGACATCTACAATGAGGCGTGGAACAAAAACTGGGGATTTGTTCCCATGACGGAGGCAGAAATCGACAATATGGCAAAGCAACTCAAGCACTTTGCACAATCGGAATTTATTTACATATTGAACAAGGATGATGAACCTGCGGCCTTTTTGCTCGGTCTTCCCGATATGAATGATGTACTGATCCGCATCAAATCAGGAAAACTTTTTCCCACTGGAATCTTCAAACTTCTCTCCTACCGGAAATATATCCAGACCGGGCGAATTCTTCTCATGGGAGTCAAAAGCCGATTTCGCAATCAGGGGCTCGATGTCCTTCTCTATAATCGTCTGATTGGGGACATCATTACCAAAGATCCAAAACAAATAAAAGGTTTGGAGCTTTCCTGGATTCTGGAAGACAACCAGGTGATGGTAAACATTCTAAAAAGCATGAATGCAGATCCCTATAAACGATACCTGATTTTAAAAAAATCCATACCGCAATGAAAGTCTCCCATCTTCTTTAAAAATGATAGGCTGAATTCCAGAGAAATCTTTCAATAGTCCAGGATCTCTCCTCCCGGAATGCGGTGCGGTTTTTTGCCAAGGTCCAGGGGATGGTCGATACCAGGAAGAATCGTACCGTCCATGGAATAGGGACCGATCTTGCTCCACGTCCCGGCTTTAACGTCTGCAACATATTCCATGGTTAAAATGGCCTTTGGGTTTTTGTAGCCATATTTAAACGGAACGATCACCCGCAAGGGGAACCCGTGCTCATCCGTCAGGGGTTTGCCGTCCATATTGTAAGCCAACAGAGTTTCGGGGCGCATCAGGCTTTCTCTGGGAAGATATTCCTGGTAAGTGTCGGCGCAATGGAACAGCACTCCGGTGGCTTCGGGTAAAGGTTGAATCTTTTCCTCCAGGTCCTTGATTGAAAATCCCTGCCATTCGGCGCGCGCCGACCAGCACTCCACGCATTTCAGACGCGAGGTCCGGGTTTTGACGGGCAGGGATTTAATCTCTTTTAAAGTAAACGTTGCCGGATTTTTGCAAAGCCCCCTGACCTCCAGCTTCCATTGCAACGGCTGGATGCGCCGCATCGGTTTCCAGTAATTGATATAAAACGACTCATGCTCCCCTACACGGGTTTTACCGACAAAATCAGTACCTGAAAAATGATCGATATCCGCGATGACCTTGGAGGGACGCAAAAACATTCCTGTCAAAATGACCGACACCGCCGCCAACCAGCGGGCAAGAAAATTTCTTCTGGATATCATTTCGACCTCGCGCAACGAAATCCCAAAAAGATGAACCTATTATCTGGATCAATCAAATTCCGCTCAAAGGTTTTGCTGTATTCATAATCCAGGTGGTGATTCCACAAACCGCCGCGGGTGACCGTCTTTCCGTCCACCCGATCCGCTGTCCATTCCCAGATCGAGCCCGCCATATCCCGGACGCCATAAAACGAAACGTCCTGGCGATTGAGACCCACGGTGCGCTTGACGAGTCCTGAATAATAAGGATGCGGTTTTCTATTGGGAACCTGGTCGCCCCACGGATACAACCGGCCATCAGTCCCGCGTGCGGCTTTTTCCCACTCCGCTTCTGAGGGCAGGCGCTTGCCAACCAAGAGGCAATAGGTTTTAGCTTCCTGCCAGGTCACATGGCTCACCGGATGTTTTTCAGCACCCTCACGAAAGGAATGTTCAGGAAACTGTTTGGTAAACTCCGCATTGGTGACTTCATGTGAATCGATCAAAAATGTTTCCAAAAAAGCAACGGGTTTTTCGCGAGGCCGGGCATGGGTCGGATCCCCCTGAATGAAAAACCCGCCGGGGATTTCTAGCATCGAAGGAATTGTCGGACGCGCCTCTGAAATCGGAAGGCTTGAGACAAAGAAATATCCCGTAAAAATCAATACAGATTTCCAGAGATTTTTTCTAATCACCTTAGGGTCGGGAAAAATTTGTCATCGCTGGAACCTGCTCATTTTAATTATTTCTTAAAAACCTGTTGCAAAAGATCCGTCACCCTGGCGGTGGGATTGGTTCGAATTTTCTTTTCTTCCTCACCAACCACTTTAAAAAGACCCTCCAGTGCCTTATCGGTCACATAATGATCCAGGTCCATGGATTGAGCCGATGCAAAGGGAATGGACGAGAACGATCCCATCATATCTTTATAAGCTTTGGTATCCCCCACTTGATCCAGTTGGGTAGACACGGTCGGCTTGAAAGCGTCATAAATCTTTTGCCGGGTTTTGGAGTCCAGATATTCGGTCGCCGCTGTGTCGCTTCCATCAAGAATTTTTTTAGCGTCGTCGAAAGTCATTTCCTTGATGGCGTCCATAAAAAACCCTTTCGCCTGGGGAGCCGCACTCTCCGCCGCCCGGTTCATGGTCAACACAAACGTATCGACCTGCTCTCCCATCCCCACTTTTTTGAGCATGTCGGCAACATTCTGAATTTTTTCAGGCATGAGAATTTTAGTCAATTCATTGCCGAAATAGCCGTCACTTTTAGAGATGAAATATGAGAGGAAATTTTATCCGGTCGAATCCCCATAGCGCAAGTATTTTAAAGACCTGTCCAGGTTGGCATGCCGCCCGAATAAAATGATGATATCGCCCACCCGGAATCGAAACTCCCGATCGGGATTGGCGTCAAGATCGTTATTGCGAACCACGGCAATCATTTTTACGCCGGAATCTTTAATCCATTTAAGCTCACCAATCGATTGGTTGTGACACCAGGAATCTTCAAGCACTTGAAAGGATTCTGTCAGACTGGCGGTCATGTAAGCTGAAAACTTTTTCATGCTTTCAATATTCAGCGACAATCCGCGAAACATGCCATAGCCTTCCAACCTTGCAAGTTCCACCTGTTGCTCGATGATGTTGTTGGAGATGTGGTATTCGCGCAGGACTCTGGAAAAAATTTCAATGGACGTTTCAAATTCTTCCGGGATCACCTGATTGGCTCCGGCGGCGTTGAGTTCATCGACCTGTGCCGCATAACGAACCCGCACCAGAATATAAACTTCTGAATTCAGTTGCCTTGCCAATCGCACCGTCTGTTCCGCAGACATGAAATCGGAAGAACTGGCGATGACCAACATTTTTGCGCGTTTGATCCCGGCTCGAAGGAGGGTGTCCCGATGCGTTGAATCCCCATACAGCGCCTTAACTTCTTCATTCAAAGCCTGTTTTATTTTTTCCCCAGCCAACTCCAGCACGACAAATGGAGTATGCGTTTCTTTAAGCACCCGTGACAGGTTCCGTCCAACCAGACCGTACCCGGCAATGATCACGTGTCCTGCAAGTTTGTTCTGCCCTGGAGATTCAGATTCCTCTTCTGGACCCGCACGAAACAGGGAATGGAGTTTCATCGAAAGCCCTGTTGAAACCTGGATCAAAAGCGGTGCTGCCAGCATGCTGAGAATACAAACAATTAAAAAAGATTGGTACTGGCCCGGCAAAAATAAATCGCTTTCCAAGGCCAGACTGGCAAGAAGTAAAGAGAACTCCCCCACCTGCGCCAACCGGGCTCCAACGATGAAAGAATCCCTGAAAGAATTTTTCAATACCAGACAGGCCAAAAAAGCCAAAACCGCTTTCAATGCGACGACCGCCGCCGCCAAACCCAGAAACCATAGGGCAGAATCCCAAAAAACCTGCACCTGAAGAAGCATCCCCACGGATATAAAAAAGATACTGCCGAAATAATCCCGTAATGGAAGGATATCCAGAATAATCTGGTGACTGTACTCGGATTCAGAAATTATGATTCCGGCGATAAAGGCTCCCATAGCCAGAGACAACCCCACCGATTCTGAAACCCACCCCGTGCCCAGGATGATCAGGATCACAAACAGGGTCAGGTGTTCCTTACTACCCAGTCGTGCGATCGCACCCAGCGACCGGGGGACAAACATTCGGGAAAGAAATACAATAGCCGCAACAGCCGCAACAGCCTTTAAAAGGGCCATGCCAAAATCCAATGAGGATAATTGGCCAGATTGAGACAGCAGAGGAATGATGAGCATCATGGGAACCACAGCTAAATCCTGAAACAACAGGGTCCCAATGCAAATCCGTCCGTGCCGTGTGTCGATTTCCGCCCGGTCGGTTATCATTTTCAAGACGATGGCGGTACTACTCAGAGGAATCAACAACCCGAACAACAGGCCTTGACTCATGGAATATCCGTAAGCGTTGAAGATGAAAAAAATCAACGCTCCTGTAAGACCCAGTTGCAGGGTGCCCACCCCCAAAACCACCCCCAGATCCTTCAACATGCGTTTTATGGAAAACTCCAGACCGATGACAAAAAGCAGTAATATCACTCCGATCTCAGCCAAATCCTTGACCCGCTCTGAATCTTGAATCAGTTGCAAGCCGTTGGGACCAATGATCACTCCCGCTATCAAAAACCCCATCACTGAGGGAATCTTGATCTTGTGAAAAAGAACATTAATGGGCAGGGAAACGAGTAAAAGGATGGCTAAATCTTTAATTAAATGATCCATGCATTAAACTCATTACTAAAATATTAAAAAATTGTTCTTAATCGCCACAACCGACCAAGGGCAATGAAAATTAAAACATCACCGGCCATTATACCCACATTGTCTTTGCCAACGCTAAAAGGTGTTAAAAAACAGCAACCCCATGTATCAACAAAGCTCAATTCTCCAACCCTTAGGACCCAAGGATTTGCCCTAATTTGTTTCTTACCCTATTGACAAAATTGAGTTGGAGAACAATCTTCCAAGGAGTAGGTGCTTTTGTTCTAAGCGAATCATCATCAATGCGCTTTAAACTTTCCATATCGAAAAGGGAGGGTATGAACAGTGAATGAATTAGACACAAAAAAAAGTGTTGGCATGGAGTGGCTTGATTTTGGAGGAGATATCAACGCAATGTTCATCGTAGCGGCAGTCGCGGTGATTGGGTTGGGAATATTCTTTTTTACCCGAAGACACATTGAGTGACAAAAAATCAATAAAACAATAAGGGCATCTCTAAAAATTAGTTTATTACAGGAAATCGAACACTGTACAAGGATTTCTTATATTGG
>JAQCGX010000048.1 GCA_027619975.1 Nitrospinota bacterium | reverse complement strand
TACTGGTTTTCTTAAATTAACAGTAAACTTGAAATTAACATTTTAAGGTCCCAAAAGTAGTTTTTCAGCAACCTGTTAATCCTTCATATTTAAAAACTCCTTCACGCCCCTAAAAGTTTTGCGGTGCAGGGGACAAGGGCCGAATTGTTTGATTGCCTCCCGGTGCCGCTTTGTGGGATATCCCTTATGACGATCAAATTGATATTGCGGGTAGTCCTGATGGTAATCCTGCATGATCCGGTCCCGCGTTACTTTGGCCAAAACCGATGCCGCAGCGATAGATAGACTTTTTCCGTCGCCTCCGACGAGGGTCCATTGGTCGGCAGAATGATCGACGTTTTGATTGCCATCGATGAGAAGCAAATCTGGCGGCAGGTCACAATTTTCGACGGCCTGTTTCATTGCGGTCAGAGACGCTTGCAGGATGTTGATCCGTTCAATCACCTCAACGGATACGATGCCCAGACCGTAGGTGACAGCGGTCTCGATGATTTGCGAATAAAATTTCTCTCTCAGCTTTTGGGATAGTTTTTTGCTGTCGTCCAACCCATCAAGAGTGACGCCAGGGGGAAGGAACACGGCGGCGGCGACGACCGGACCGGCCAAGGGACCGCGTCCCGCTTCATCAACTCCCATGACACAGCGATACCCTTTGTTACCAGCTTCGGTTTCATACTTCAGCATTGCGTCGCGTTTCCTGTGGAGGAAAAAAATCCAAACCTGTCTCGACTCGAAAATTTTTAAACGTTGTCAGGTAAAAAACTTTTACACTGTCTCCTCTGCAAGAAATCATATTTCATCCGCGATGACCAGGCAACTCAAAAGTACTTTGTTATTAACTTTTGTCTTACAAGCTTTAATATTTCATGATGTAATTGTCATTGCAAAACAGAGTCGTTCACATTTATAATTTAACGCATGAAAACAAAAATTAAAGTACTCATATTTGCCTCACTTGCTTTAGTGACGGCATGCGTCACCACTCCCGAATCGGGGAAGCAGGCTTTCATCATGACTTCTTTGTCACAGGAAGCAACCCTGGGTGAGCAGGCCTTTGGTGAAATCCTGCAAAAGGAAAAGGAATCTCAGGACGCGCGGTTGGTGGCAATCACCAAACGTGTGGGAGAGCGTCTCGCCGTAAATACCACCATGCCGGATCTGGACTGGGAGTTTAAACTCTTCGAATCGGATCAAATGAATGCCTTTGCATTGCCGGGCGGTAAAACGGCGGCTTATACCGGGCTCTTAAAGGTGTGCGAGAATGAAGCGGCATTGGCGGCGGTGATGGGTCACGAAATAGCGCATGTGACGGCTCGTCATGGCGCCCAGCGAATGACCCAACAACAGGCGATATCTATAGGGATGCAAGTGGCCACCGGTCTTGCGGGACCGGGCCGGGAAATGATTCTGGGGGCTCTGGGGGTAGGAGTGCAATATGGCATTCAACTTCCCTTCAGCCGGGATAATGAGGCGGAAGCGGACCAGATTGGATTGATCTATATGGCGCGGGCAGGATACGATCCTAACGAAGCGGTGCGGTTCTGGACCCGGTTCAGCCAAATGAAACAGGGAGCCCAACCGCCTGAACTGCTGTCCACCCATCCGGCGGATGCAACTCGAATTGCCAATTTAAAAAGGTATTTACCAAGAGCATTGGCGGAATACAAAAATGCCAAAAACCAGTACGGCCTTGGGGAAAGTTTCCTTCAGAAATAGTGCCAGCCAAAATAAAGCCAGCTCCCAAACTGGAAGCTGGCTTTAATCTCAATTGCAGGGCATTTAAATAATGCCCTGAATCTTTTCAGGATGTTGCGCTTTTTGCTTTGCTCTTTTTGGCCATTGCCGCATTTTTCTTCGGTCGAATTTCTTTCAGTCGAGCCGCTTTGCCCCTGAGTTCTCGCAAGTAATACAACTTGGCCTGACGCACCTTGGCGCGTTTGACGATTTCTATTTTCTCCACCCTGGGGGAATGCATCGGGAAGATTCTCTCCACACCGACACCGAAAGAAATCTTTCTGACCGTTAAGGTTTTTCGTGCGCCGCCGCCGTGCATTCTGATAACGATTCCTTCGATTATCTGAATGCGTTCTTTTTCTCCCTCGACGATACGCATGTGTACTTTTACCGTATCGCCAATGTGAATATCAGCGACTTCTTTTTTTAATTCCTTGGCTTCAATTTGATCAATCAGATTCATCAACCCAACTCCTCTTTGCAATATAACTATAGTTTAATAAAACACGTTATTTCAATAAATGTCGTTTCAGCATCTGGCGGAAATTCTAATCGTTAAGAGCGGATTCCCAACAGACGATCGAGAATGATGGCAATGGCCGCCCGAACAGGTAAATGGTTGTACTCTTCCGGTCCTTCAATAGGGCTCAGCACAAAATCCGCGTTGAGGATGATATTTCTTTCCAGCCCCCATCCGGTTCCAAAAACCAGAAGATATTGTTCATCTTTTTTAAATTCCTCCCGCATTGCATCGTAGCCAATGTTTTTTGGAAACTTTTTAGCATGGGTGACGATGATCCGGGGTTTTTTTCCGGAATGCTCTGTGATGTCCTGTATGGCATCTTGCAGAGAATTTATAACCTGGGTTTTAAGCAATGCCTCTTTCCGCGTAGGATTGTAGGTTGCTCCGTGACCTGTTTTCCAGTGGCTGATGATCCGATCCACCAATTCCTGCTGAGTTTTCAAGGGCGTGACAATGTATAATGCCCCAATCCCGTAGGTGCGGCTGATTCGCGACGAATCATGCACATCCAGCGTGGTGACGGATGAAACCACAACTTCCCCGATCTTGTTATAAACCGGAAAATGCACCAGCGCCATATGAATATTTGAGTGGAACCCTTCAGCCAATGTTCAGTTCTTTCAGGGCCACTTTATCTTGATCCGTAAGTTTGAGTTTATTCAGCAGATCCGGTCTCACTTCAGCGGTTTTCTTCAAGGATTCCTTGCGTTGCCAGTTCTGTATTTCTTTATGGTTGCCGGAAACGAGTACCTCAGGGACCTTGTATCCGTTGAAATCCCTTGGCCTGGTGTATTGCGGGTATTCCAAAAGCGAATCCGAAAAGGATTCCTCGACAATCGAATTTTCATCGCCCAGCACACCGGGGACCAATCGGGCCACAGCATCGACAACCGCCATTGCCGGAATCTCCCCTCCGGATAAAACATAGTCGCCAATAGATATCTCTTCATCGACGCAATGGAGACGGACTCTTTCATCAATGCCTTCATAGCGACCGCACACCAGAATCAAATTACTTTCGGCGGAAAGTTCCCTGGCCTTTTCCTGATTGAACGGTTTGCCGCTGGGTGACATTAACAGCGTCCGGGCTTTTGGGACCTCTTTCTTAATGGCTTCAATGGCTCGGGAGATGGGTTCCACGTTCATCACCAGGCCAACCCCGCCTCCGAAGGGATAATCATCCACCTTCTTATGCTTATTCAGGGAGTAATCCCGCAGGTCATGGGTGCGAAACTCCAGCAAGCCCTTTTCATGACCCCGTTTCAGAATGCTCTCGTTGAAAGGGGACTCAAACATTCCCGGAAAAATCGTGATGATGTCAAACCGGAGAGTCCTCAATCAAGCCCTCCACATTTTCAAATATGAGCTTTTTTTCATTGATGTCGATACTTTTGACCACCCAGTCAATCATTGGAATCAGGATTTCCCTGTCACCATCGCGAACCACATAGACATCGTTACTGCCGGTTTCTATGATGTCCTCGACCCGCCCGTAGTAACGTCCGTCCAGGTCATAGGCGGCCAGTCCTTCGATTTGAAAGCGGTAATATTCATCCTCTGGAAGTTCCGGGAACTCGGACTCAAGCGCAAAAAGGCTTTGGCCCGCCAGAGCTTCCGCGTCGTCAATGGAATCGATACCCTTAAACTTGATGATCAGGCTGGATGGACTGCCGCGTAGCGATTCCAATACCAGTTCGGTTTCTTTCTCCTGACTTGCCTGAACTTTCAGATGCTTCACGCTTAGCAGGGTGTCTTGATCTGTGGACATCAGGCGAAACTTAAGTTCACCCTTTAGTCCATGTGTTCGCGAAATTTTTCCGATCGGGACCCAATTCATTATTTATTCGACTATTTCCAATACCGCCCGTTTTTTTAGTTTGGTCGCGGTTGCGTTCAAAATGATGCGAATCGCACGGGCGGTTTTCCCCTGCTTGCCGATCACTTTTCCCAAGTCTTCCTTTGCAACACGGAGTTCAAAAACGGTGATGTTTTCGCCTTGCAATTCCGTTAAAACCACTTCATCAGGTTTATCCACAAGAGACTTCGCTATGATCGTAATCAGTTCTTTCATGACGCTCTCCAAGAACAGTAACGCAACTGCAACTGCATGCAGGAGAATGATCTTTGCGCAAGAAATCCAATTAGACTTAAAGCTAAACTGATTGAACTAAAATAATTACTGCCCGATTCCAGCTTTTTTCAGAAGAGATGCCACCGTTTTGCTGGGCTGAGCCCCTTTGGCAATCCATGCCGAAGCTTTTTCCGTGTCAACGTTGCAATTGTCTGCTTCTTTTAACGGATCGAAGGTTCCCAGAATTTCCAGAAACCGGCCATCCCTGGGAAATCGGGAATCCGCCGCAACAATTCGGTAAAAAGGTTTCTTTTTCGTGCCCCGCCGGGTCAATCTAATAACAACAGCCAATCTGACCTCCTTAATTTTTAATATAGTAACCGTTAGTGTGTGGATTTTGTGAAAAATCTTCCGTTTTGTTGAAAATTTCCTTTTGCGGAATCTAAAAAGGGAGCCTGCCTTTTCCACCCATGAGGCTTCCGAGGTTGAGTCCGCCTCTCATTTTACCCGTATTGAACTTTTTCATCATTTTTTGCATCTGCGCAAACTGTTTTAACAGTTTGTTGATATCGTTGACACTGGTGCCGCTGCCCGTCGCGATGCGGCGCTTTCTACTGCCGTTGATCATGTTGTGTTTCGCCCGTTCCGCCAGGGTCATCGAGTTGATGATGGCCTCCACTCTGGAAAAAGCTTTTTCGTCGATTTTGAGTCCCTTGAGTTTGCTGGCGCCGGGAATCATTCCGAGGAGCTGCTGGATGGAACCCATCTTCTGCATCTGCTTCAGTTGATTCTTGAAGTCCTCAAGGGTGAAGGCATTTTTCCGGATCTTCTTTTCGAGTTCTTCCTGCTCTGCTGTATCATACGCCTGTTCCGCCTTTTCAACCAGCGATAGTACATCTCCCATGCCGAGGATTCTGGAGACAATACGGTCCGGGAAAAACGGCTCCAGAGCATTGAGCTTTTCACCCGTTCCGATAAAGCGGATGGGTTTGCCGGTCACGCCCTTTATCGATAGCGCGGCGCCTCCTCGTGTGTCTCCGTCCATTTTGGTGAGAATCACGCCATCGATGCCCACAGCTTCGTGGAAGGCTCCAGCCACGATGGCCGCTTGCTGACCCATCATGGCATCGGCGACAAACAGCACTTCATGCGGCTGGACCTTGGCTTTGATGCGGCGCAATTCGTCCATTAAAGCTTCGTCGATCTGAGTGCGGCCGGCGGTGTCCAGAATCACCACTTGACTCATCTTGCGTGTGGCTTCCTCGATAGCACCTACGCAGATAGCGACCGGATCATTTTCTTCACCTGCCTGGTAAACGTCGATCTCTAAGTCGCGTCCCAGAATATTCAACTGTTCGATAGCCGCCGGTCGGTACACGTCAGCCGGAACCAGAAGACATTTTTTGCCCTTTGCCTTGAATCGTTTCGCCAGCTTGCCGACGGTGGTGGTCTTTCCCGAACCCTGCAACCCCGTCATCAAAATGATGGTCGGCGGCTTCGAGGCGAATTCGATATCGGTGAAACTGTCCCCTAAAAGCTGGGTGAGATGGTCGTTGACCACCTTGACCATCTGGTGCCCTGGGGTCAGGCTTTTCAATACCTCCTGACCGATGGCTTTGACCCGGATGTCAGCCAGGAAATCCGTGATGACCGACAGCGAGACATCGGCTTCGATCAGCGCGATGCGGATTTCCCGCAAGGCTTCATCGACATCAGCTTCTTTAAGAAGACCTCGGCCTTTTAAATTTTTATAAATCGCCTCCAGGCGATTGGACAGGCTTTCGAACATATTAAGGGCGCAAAAAGCGCTTCAAATTGCGTGGAATAATGGTCGTTTGAAAATTGGCTAGTATATAATAACCCTTTGTAATGTCAAGAATCATTCCCACATCAAAATGAACTTAAAAGCTATTATTTTATTGAGCGGCGGGCTGGACTCGGCAACGACGTTGGCGATCGCCAAAACTGAGGGATTTCAACCGTTTACCCTGAGTTTCGACTACGGGCAAAGACACAGGGTCGAGCTCGACCGAGCAAAAGAAATCTCCGAGCGCATGAGCGCCCTCCAGCATCGGGTGGTCAATATCGATTTGAAGCAGTTCGGCGGATCGGCCTTGACCGATGCGATCGAAGTGCCTAAAAACCGTGATGACACCGAAATGGCAGACGGGATTCCCGTCACCTACGTTCCCGCCCGCAACACGATTTTCCTGTCTTACGCACTGGCCTATGCCGAGGTGCAGGGAGCGAAAGATATTTTCATCGGCGTCAACGCTGTCGATTATAGCGGCTATCCTGATTGTCGGCCCGAGTTTATCGAAGCGTTCGAAAAGGTGGCGAATCTGGCCACCAAAGCCGGGGTCGAAGGACAATCGTTGAAAATCCACACGCCGCTGATCGACCTCAGCAAAGCCCAGATCATCCAAAAAGGCCTGGCACTGGGGGTGGACTACAGTCTGACTCATAGCTGTTACGACCCTGATGATAAGGGCTTGGCCTGCGGCGTCTGCGACAGCTGTCAATTGCGGTTGAGGGGATTCAAGGAGGCGGGGGTGGCTGATCCTGTGAAGTACCGGAGGGGATAAAACAATTCTGTCACCCTGAGCTTGTGATATTTGACCATTGCCTTCATGCCCCGTAGGGGTATGTCGAAGGGTAGTGAGTGAATCGCTCCCCCTTCTGTGAAGGGGGTTGGGGGGATTTCACCGCAAAGGCGCAAAGGACGCAAAGAAAAGCAAAAATCATTGGACAGGATTAAAAATTCTAGCGTATTTTGCTGCCAATTGGATTGCTTTGGCATTTTTTTCAGCCGCTTCAACTGATCTTTGGACGATGGAAAATTGATGTACGCAAATAGACATTTTCTTAGTCCCAGAAAAACTTCAAGCGAATTATTTTCAATAGGATAATAAAATCATTTTTATGTAAAAACAAGGGTGATTATTTTTTGTGTTTTTAGCTTTCTTTGCGACCTTTGCGTCTTTGCGGTGAAAAATGGTTTTGTTTTTAATTGCCCTTTGCATAACCCGTCATCGCGAGCCGCAAAGCGGCGTGGCGATCCAGGATTTCTGGATTGCTTCGCTATGCTCGCAATGACGATCATATCCCGCCGTCCAGCCAGGAAGGGTCTTCGGGTGGTGTGGTTTTCTCGCCTTTTTGTTTCCGTGCCCAGCCTTTCGATTGGCCGCCGTCGATGAACAGGGTCTCGCCGTTCACAAAGGAGCTTCCTAATAGATAGTCGAGTCCTTTGCAGATATCCTCCACGGTGCCGTGGGTCAGGGTGGGGATCAGGGTTTTTCCACGGGTGAGGTAGTCTTCCGTTCCTCCGGGAGGCGGCAGGATGAGCCCCGGCGCGATGCCGTTGACCCGGACCGTCGCTCCCCATTCGATGGCGGCGATATGGGTGAGATGCGCCAACCCCACTTTGGCGACGGAGTAAGCGGCAAAGGTCGGAACGTTTCTTGAGATTCTTTCATCGAGGATGTTCACGATCATTCCCCGGTTGACCCTTTGCTTGTATTCCCGCATCAGCAGGTAGGGGGTCATGAGATTGATGTGGAAGGTGTCTTCAAGGGATTTTCTTGAAGTGTGTTCGATGTCCTCCTGGATGAAGTTGGCGGCGGAGTTGATGAGCAGTTCGATGTCGGAAAAAGTGCCGGTAATGGTTTCTATCAGTTTTTCCACAGCAGAAAGATCGGTGAAATCGCAGGCAAAGGATTCTGAGCGCACGCCGGTGGCGCGAATCTCGGCTGTGGTTGCCTCGGCATTGTTTGCGGATGCGTTGTGGTGCAGGGCGATATCGAAGCCCTTTTTAGCCAGATGAAGCGCCATGGCCTTCCCCAGCCTGACCCCGCCTCCGGTGATGATCGCTGTCGGCATTGTTGAACCCCTCTTAGTTTGTCGGTATACTTCAGTCCAACCATAGCAAAAGACGTCATTTTTGCCAATTGCCCTTTTAAAACCCAATGAGTTCAAAGTGCGGATTCTTTAATTTATAGATGATGGAGAAATACTGATGGATGACAAAATAAAACCCAAAGTGGTCAATATCGCCGTTCTGACGGTTTCGGACACGCGCACGGAAGCCGACGACCGATCGGGACAGACGCTGGTGGACCGCATCGAAAAGGCCGGGCATTGCGTGGTCGAAAAGCGCATTGTTAAAGATGAGATTCCTCTTTTACAGGAAGCGTTGAAAGAATGGATCGGTCGTGAGGATGTGGATGTGGTGATTTCGACCGGCGGCACGGGGGTGACCGGGCGCGATGTGACGCCGGAGGCGTTTGAGGCGCTTTACGACAAGCCCATTCCGGGGTTCGGTGAATTGTTCCGCATGCTCAGCTACGAGACTATCAAAACCTCCACCATGCAGTCGCGGGCGACGGCGGGGGTGGCGAACGGAACGTTTCTGTTCGCGCTTCCGGGGTCTACGGGTGCCTGCAAAGACGCCTGGGACGGGATTCTGGTGCATCAGCTCAACAGCAACAATCCTCCCTGTAATCTGGTGGAGTTGATGCCGAGGCTTCTGGAGAAGTGATTTCTTCTCAGGCAGATAAACTTTAAGGAGACCTCTAATAATTGACAGGTTTTGGTTTTTGCAATTGTCCACCCCTTATTTTAAGGGGTGGACTCATAGTCCAGGTTGAATTTTTCGAGGCGCCCTTAATATGCAACAACTCACCTATAAGGTCGATCCTGCCTCTGCGAAAAAGCGTCTCGATCTGTTTTTGTCCACTATTCAGCAAGAGATCAGCCGGTCTCAGGTGCAACGATTGATCGAGCTGGAAAAGGTGTCGGTCAATGGTGCTCCGGCCCGCGCCAAATATAAGGTGAAGCCGGGAGATATCATCGAAGTCCATGTTCCGGACCCCACTCCGTTGGATATGCCCGCAGAAGATATTCCCCTGAGTATCGTGTACGAAGACGATTGCATGGTGGTTGTGGACAAACCCCCTGGAATGGTGGTGCATCCGGCTCCTGGGCATTACACGGGAACGCTGGTGAATGCGTTGCTGCATCATTGCCCGGATCTGACCGGAATCGGCGGAGTGGAACGGCCAGGAATCGTACACCGGCTGGACAAGGATACATCGGGCCTGGTACTTGTGGCAAAAACCGATACGGCGCATCGGTCCCTCGCCCAGCAGTTCAAACAAAGGACGATCAAAAAGGTGTATCTCGCTCTGGTGCGCGGAATCGTTAAAGCGGAAACCGGAGTGATCGACCTTCCTATTGGAAGGCATAAGGTCCACCGAAAAAAGATGGCCCCTCAGAAGGAGGGGGGCAGGGCGGCTGTCACAGCCTATGAGGTGATCGCTCGTTACGAACATTTTACCTACTTACGTCTACACCCTAAAACCGGCAGAACGCATCAAATCCGGGTGCATGTCGCGTCCTTGGGGCATCCTATCATCGGCGACATAACCTACGGCGGCAAGCTGGATGAAAAACACATGAAAATGCCGCGTCAGGCCCTGCATGCTCACAAACTGGAAATCACCCACCCCCTTTCCGAGGAACCAAAAATATTTGTTTCTCCCCTGCCTCCTGATATGGACTTTTATTTACAAAGTCACAAACCCCTTGGGGAAAAGCGTTAACTATTTTTGTGACATATGTCATATCGCCATTCCAAAATTCCGCTGATTTTAGAGCTTTTCCAACCCCTCCACCATTATTTTAAGATGTGAGTAACTTGTGAAAAATGGGCAGAATCGAGAAAAAACGGGCAAATTTTTTTCTCGAGATAGTCTGGGAAAATCTCAAAAGAATTTTATAATGATATGTTAATCAATTAGTTACTGAGAAAACTTTTTTAATTTGTTTCTGTTCGATAAAAAATCTTGACAGATATTAGTTATCCACAGGGTTGAGCCGGGAAGGGGGGAGGAGGTTTGAAACCCATTTTATGCAGGGTTTGGAGACTCTAAAAAACGGGTGCTTCTGATATCCTTATGGGGCCAAGCTTTTATATTCAGTTTCTTTGAAAGGGGTTGTTTTACCCTTTCAATAAAGGACTTTCTCAGGTTTGAATAACGAATGGCAATGGATACGCTGTTAATGCAGTTCGATTGATGGCCTTCAACAGAAAATCTTTAATCCGTTTGATATTCCCCTTATTAACGTCGTTACCGGCTGTCATTCATGAGCCTGTTGGATCTGCCCCGGGGAAATTCAAGCCCCAAGCCATGTTTAAGAACTCCTTTAATTAAAATTTTTTAATTCACAGAAAATGTGTGAAAATTGTGGAAAAACCGGGGGATAAAGCTTCTAACGGAAATAAATTGAAGGGTTTGCTAGAATCGATTACAAACTGTGCACATACTTGAAGTGATTGAAATTTAAACGATTTATGCTCCTTTGGGGCATGTCAATAGAGGCATGTGGGAAATATTTTTATTTCAGGCTAAATTCCCCCAAAAACATCCCAAATATCATAGTTGAATTTTTCGTGTTGTCCTCATACTTTACTGTGGAAAATTGTGTTCGCATCCGAACGGGTCATCTTTATTTAACTTGCAGAGAATTATTTACAATCAGATTTGATTCCCCTTTTATCCCCATGATGATATTATAGGCTCCAATTATGATAGATCGAAGGCTGGCGACAAACTTCAGTTGGTGGTTGCTCATCCTCATTCTTGCGGTGTCCATCCTTGGTGTTGTGATCATTAACAGCGCCAACCACGGCAGGCCGGAACTTTTCTTTCGCAACCTCTATATCAAGCAAATCTACTGGGTTCTTTATGGTCTGGTGGCGATGGCTGTGGCCATTGCGGTCGATTACCGGATTCTGAGCCGTTACGCCTATTTAATCTATGGTTGTACCGTTTTAGCCCTGTCATATGTTTTGTTTTTTGGGACGATTGCTTCCGGCGCCAGACGGTGGATTCAGCTGGGTCCTTTGACCATTCAGGTGTCCGAGTTTGCAAAAATTTCTCTGATTATTATTCTTGCCAAGTATTTTGAAACCGGGAAACTTCAAGGGCAATTCCAATTTAAAGACTTGATCGTGCCGACCCTCCTCACCGGGGTTCTTGGAGGGCTCATTGTTCGTCAACCGGATTTGGGAACGGCGATCATGATTTTTTTGATTTTTCTGGTTTTTGTTGCCGCCATTGAATTTAACTTTTTTACTTTGTTGAAGCTTTTTGGTTTGGGAATCATTTCTGCTCCCCTGCTCTGGTTTTTCCTGCAGGATTATCAAAAAACCAGGGTTCTGACCTTGTTCAATCCGGAAATGGACCCCCTGGGTGCGGGCTATCACACGATACAATCCAAAATCGCCATTGGTTCGGGAGGCTTTTGGGGCAAGGGACTGTTTGCAGGCACCCAAAGCCGTCTCAATTTTCTTCCTGAAAAACATACCGATTTCATTTTTTCCGTTTTTGCGGAGGAAACGGGGTTTATTGGAGTGTTCCTGCTCTTCGGCCTGTATCTTGCTATTATTCTCAAGGGATTGAATATTGCGTTCCGGGCGGCAGACCGATTTGGTTTTTTCATGGCCCTCGGCCTGATCAGTTCCATCACTTTTTATATAATCTTTAATATTGGCATGACCATCGGCTTGTTTCCCGTTACCGGCCTTCCACTTCCCTTGATGAGCTATGGAGGGTCCTCGCTGATCACCAACTTTTTTGCCCTTGGGTTGTTGTTAAACATTGAAATGCGGCGGACCATCCATTAGAGGTGGACAATGCCTCCCCTCATACCGTCGATTCTTAAAAAGGTTTCAGTTTTTCGTTGCTTTCAGGTCCCGAAAGCGGAATTTCATGGTACAATTTCGGACCCTGAATCATTTTTATTCCCTTTTCTCATGTGGGGTTTTGGAGAGAAGAAGGTATAAAAGTTCCTCTCTTTCCCCACCTTGAAGAGATGAAACTTTTTCTCCAAACTAAATTTAATATTGTTTGAGGAATAATGGATTCATGCACTCCGAAATTATAATTAATTCCAATCCGCGCGAAATCCGGGTTGCCTTGATGGAAAACAATCAACTTGTGGAGTTGTTCATCGAGCACAAGTCCAACAAGGGGATTGTTGGGAACATATACAAAGGCAAGGTCACTAAAGTTCTTCCTGGAATGCAGGTGGCCTTTGTTGATATTGGATTGGAAAAAGCCGGATTCCTGTATGTGGGGGATATTGATGTCCTCGATATGCTGGATCTGGAAGAATCCGAGGGGATCGGGATTCCTATCAGTCAAGATCAGGAAAAGGAATCCGAGGACAAACCGCAACGCAACTTTAATCACGGCATTCCCATTCAGGATCTTTTAAGAGAAGGTCAGGAGATCATGGTGCAGGTCGCCAAAAATCCACTGGGAACCAAGGGCGCCAGGATCACCACTTACATCAGTCTTCCAGGGAGGTATGTGGTTTACATGCCGACGGTGAACCACATCAACGTTTCCCGCCGGATTGAAGACGAAATGGAAAAGGAACGGCTCAAGACCCTCATGGAGGAAATCGGCAGGCCCGGAGAGGGATACATTGTTCGGACGGCAGGGCAGGGCTGTGAAAAGGAAGATTTTGAGTCGGACCTCAATTTTCTGCATTGTCTTTGGGATAAATTGGAAAAAAGTTCTAATGGCATGGAAGCTGGCCGTTTGTTTTATGAGGATCTCAACCTCATATCGCGTTCGATCCGCGACTTGTTCACCCATGACGTCAAACGGTTGGTGATCGATTCGAAGGAAGACTATCAGAAGTGCGTTGATTTTTGCTCCGACTACCTGCCTCATCTGGTCGAAAAAATTGAATACCACGATGACCCCAGGCCGATCTTTGATCACAATGGCATCGAGATAGAAATCAATCGCGCTCTGGACCGGAAGGTCTGGCTCAAATCCGGAGGGTTTATAACCATTGACCAGACGGAAGCGCTGGTGGCCATTGATGTCAACACGGGAAAATTCGTGGGACACACGGACCCGGAAGAAACCATTTTGAAAACCAACCTTGAGGCGGTCAAGGAAGTTGTCTATCAATTGCGGTTGCGAAATGTTGGCGGCATCATCATCGTTGACTTTATCGATATGGCCAAGGAAGAAAGCAAGGAAATCGTTTGGAACGCATTGACCCTGGCTCTCAAGGGAGATCGGTCGCGGACGCGGATTCTTAAAATCTCCGAACTGGGGTTGGCGGAAATGACCCGCAAACGCGTCCGGGAAAGCCTTGCGCAAACCCTGTGTGATCCCTGCTTTTATTGCGGGGGCAATGGAACCCTCAAGTCACCGACAACGATTTGTTATGAGATTATCCGTGACATCCAGAAATTGGTCAGCCAGAATTTAAGCCATAAAGAGATCCATGTGGAGGTTCATCCTTCCACCTATGACCTGATGTATCAGGAGGAAAGCTCCTTCATCGAAGAAACGGAAGAAAAACATAAAATCGAGATCACTTTTCAGGCCAATCCAAAAATGCACCAGGAGAAATATAAAATTACCACCGCTTGACTAACAGGTTGCTGAAAAAGAGAAAAATCCGTCAGCGAGTTAAGTTTTACAGGTTTTTGCTTTTAAGTGGCACAGCCT
>JAQCGX010000047.1 GCA_027619975.1 Nitrospinota bacterium | reverse complement strand
TCGGTGGCACGGGCTTTCTAGCCCGTGCGGACAGGCTGGAAAGCCTGTCCCACTAAAACAAAGCCATCTCCTTAAATTAACGATTAGGAACATTTAGTCTATTTTTAGAGATGCCCTCAATTTAATTTTCGGAAACCCCCGAGCGAGAGAAAATAATGAAAACCATGATCAACTTTTTTAAGGCCCTGTTGCAAATGCCCAAACCCTGGGTGGCGTGGGTGATGCTCCTGATGACTGTTAATATGGTCGTGCCGATATTTTTTATAGAAACGCTGGAAGCCCAGGTGGTGCTGGCAACCATGATGGCCAGCGCCGCTCTCATGATGTTTCTATTCGCACAGAAAGGCTTCGTCCGCCTGCTGGGGTTGGGTCATGTCCTCTGGATACCGTTGATCCTGTGGTTGTCAGCAAGGGTCGATTTTGCGTCCGCATCTACCGGGGTCGAGCAGTGGCTGCTGGCGGTCATTGCATTGAATGGCTTGTCTCTCATCATCGATACCGTGGATGTCATCCGCTACGCCAAAGGCGAACGTGCCCAGCGTGACGCTGGACCCAATATTTACGTGCGATGAGTTTATGGCTGACTGAATCCCGCCTCGTGAAGAATTTCCTCCCCGTGTTGCGGCCAGCCTGAGGGCCGGAGCAAATATTGCCATGCGATGGGTTTGCTGGTGCAACATTGCACGGCGTGAGCAATCTCGCCCTTCCGCGAAGGAGCCAGCGGTGGGTGTTATTGAAAGCGCATGCGGCTTTCGAGGGTGAGAACCCCCCGCGACATCAACAGGGTGAGGATCAGATACGTCAGCGCCACATAGGTATAAGTCTCAAAATAGTTAAAATGCCGGGTGGCGTATTCGTTGCCCACGCGCAGAATGTCGGTGATGGCGAGGACGGATACGAGGCTGGTGTCTTTCAACATGCCCAGGGTCTGATTGCCGATGGCGGGAACGATGGTGCGCATCGCCTGCGGCAGGATGATCTGGAACATGGCTTGCCTGGGCGTCATGCCCAGACTGCGGGCCGCCTCCCCTTGTTCTTTCGGAATCGCTTCGATGCCGGCGCGGAACACATCCGCCATATAGGCTCCGTAACAAAGGCCAAACCCCAGCACGGCGGCGGCGAATGCAGGGATGTGCAAGTATTGCCCCAGAGCGTAGTAGACATAAAACAACAGCACCAGCAACGGAATGCCTCTGAGTATTTCTGTATAGAAAGAGGCCGCGATCTGGATTCCGCGGATGCGTGAAAGCTTGCCAAAGGCCACCAGAAGCCCCATCAGAATGGCGGACACACTGCCTAAAAAGGTGACGGCCAGCGTGTAAAAGATTCCCTCGGGAAGCAGAGGCAGGAGCGTCAGGTAATCCTTAGGTTCACTGTCAGGGAGAAAGAGATCTCGGGCGGGAAGATAAATGAGTAATATGAAACTTCCGATAACCGCCAGGTTCCAGGCCCAGTGCTGGGGGGCGATGGCGGAATTTGTATTTTGGCGATTGAGATGCATGTGCTACGTTCCGGCCTTCGGGGCGTTTGATTTGGGAACTTGAGCGGCGTCGCCCAGGTTCCATTTAGCGTGCAGTTTTTCCACAGTGCCATCTTCTAGAAGCGCAGTCAACGCCGCATTGACCTTGGCCAACAGTGCCTTTTCATCTTTGCGGAAAACGATGCCATAAAACTCTTCCGTTAGAATTTCTCCGACCATTTTGATCTTCTTGAAATAATCTTTCTGCTGATTTTTGTAATACAACGTCCCGGTGCTTTCGCCAAGCACGCCATCGATTTTGCCATTGATGAGATCGGTCACCGCATGGCCGTGAGCGTCGTAACCCTTTATCTTGAGAGTCGGATATTTTTCCAGATAAAAATAAGCTGTGGTTCCTCGTTGCGCGCCGACCGTGAGGTTTTGATCTCTCAGATCTTCAACGGACTGAATGCCCGGTTGATCTTTCCGCACCACCAGGGCCAGACCACTTTGCAGGTAGGGGATGCTGAAGGCCATTCGTTCTTTTCTTTCTTCCAAAATGGTGATGGAGCTCATCACCAGATCAAACTTGCCGGTGATCAGTCCGCCGAACAAACCCGGAAACGCCACCGAGATGATCTCAACATCAAAGCCGGCATGATCGGCGATGGCCTTTATCAAATCCGGCTCGAAGCCGGTCAGTTGATTCTGGTCGTTGATATACGCCATGGGAATCAGGTTGGTGTCGGTAGCCATCACGATTTTCTGGCGGGCTGGAGAATCTTTTGCCGGTGGCTCGCCGCATCCTGAGCTGTGGAGTGAAACGGCCAGAAGGATGCAAAGGGTCAGAAGTTTGCTGGAAAGAAAGCGTTCAATCAGACGAATCATCACTAGTCCTTTCGGGCGTAATAGAATTTTCAAATTGCATGACGTCGCGTGCCGAAAACAGGATCTCAACCCGGTCGCCGGAGTGCAGGACGTTATTGTTTTCCTCCCCCGAACCGTGTGAAACAGGAACGGTGCAAGTCTGGCCGTTTTCAAGTTTTACCTGATATTGGGTTTGGTTCCCTAAAAAGGTTTTATCAACGATGAGGGTGTTGACGCGGTTGAGCGAAGTCCCGCTCTTTTCTTCTGCATGGAAAAACATTTTTTCCGGGCGGATGAAACAGGAAACCTCCTGCCCCGCCGCGAAATTTGATTGCGGTTCACAATTGATTTTGATGCCGCCCTTAAGAGCGATAACGGTCTGATTGCCGTTTTGCTTTTCTATGACACCCGAAAGCCGGTTCACCGCGCCCAGAAAACCCGCGACAAAAGGCGACTCGGGATGGTTATATAAATCGGATGGGGTGCCGACTTGCAGGAGGCGACCGCCTTCCAGGATGCCCATGCGATCAGCCAGGCTCATGGCCTCTTCCTGATCGTGGGTGACGAACAGAAAAGTGATGCCAAGAGCCTTCTGCATGTCGCGCAATTCTTCGCGCAAACTTTGCCTGAGATTGGCATCCAGCGCCGAAAGAGGTTCGTCCAGCAGAAGAATTTTGGGCCGGTTGATGATGGCGCGGGCGATGGCGACCCGTTGCGATTCTCCGCCGCTTAATCTACCGGGGTAGGCATCGCTGAGTTCGGTGAGATGCGTGATCTCCAACACCTCGCCGATGCGTCGCGCAATCTCGGTCTCGGGCGTTTTGCGGACTCTCAGGCCCACGGCAATGTTGTCGTAGACCGTCATGTGCGGGAACAGGGCGTAGTTCTGGAAAATGATTCCCACCGGACGGCGTTCCACGGGCAAGGGGACGACATTCTGGCCATCAATCCAGATTTCACCCCGGTCCGGTTGCTCGAATCCGGCGATCATTCGCAGTAGAGTGGTCTTGCCGCACCCGCTTTGCCCCAGCAGAATGAAACGTTCCCCCGCCGAAATCTGCAAAGAGACATTCTGAATGACCGGTTTTCCACCGAATGATTTTGAAAGGCCTTTTAATTCAACCAAGGTTTGCCGCCTGAAAAGTTTAAAACTTGCAACCAGAGGGCATTTTATATAAATTTGCCGCTTGATGACACCACGATGTTTGTGAACAGCGGATTGGGATAGAGTTAAAAAGGGAGAACGAATGCAAGTATTGATCATTGGCGGGGGCGGCAGGGAACATGCCCTGGCCTGGAAGATCGGGCAAAGTCCGAAAGTGGATAGAGTCTATTGCGCACCGGGCAATGCCGGGACGGCACAAGTGGCGGAAAATGTGGACATCGCCGCCGATGATATTGATCGTCTGCTGGAATTTGCCCTGGAAAATGATATTGGTCTCACGGTGGTGGGGCCGGAACAGCCGCTGGTACTGGGCATCGTCGATCGTTTTCGGGAGAAAGGGCTCAAAGTTTTTGGCCCGACCGCAAAGGCGGCGGAAATCGAAGGCAGTAAGGTGTTTTCAAAAGATCTGATGAAAAAATACGGCATCCCGACCGCTGGATATCACGCTTCCACTTCGGCGGAAGAAGCCCTGGACTATGCCAGAAAAAATACCGGACCGTGCGTCATTAAAGCCGATGGGCTGGCGGCTGGCAAAGGCGTCATCATCTGTAAAACCTCCGCCGAGGCGGTGGCCGCCATCACATCCATCATGGTCGATAAAAACTTCGGCGATGCGGGAGCCACCATTGTGAATGAAGAGTTTATGGAAGGGCAGGAAGTTTCGCTCCTGGCGTTCACCGACGGCAAAACCGTGTTGCCTCTCGATTCAGCTCAGGACCACAAAGCCGCTTACGATGGCGACACAGGCCCGAACACCGGCGGCATGGGCGCCTACTCACCAGCGCCGGTATTTACGGAAGCTCTCCTTCGAGAGGTCATGGAAACCATCATGATTCCCACCGTGCAGGCGATGGAAAAGGAAGGCCGAACCTATCAGGGCATCCTCTATGCAGGCTTGATGCTCACCGCCGACGGACCCAAGGTTTTGGAGTTTAACGCCCGATTTGGCGACCCGGAAACCCAGCCCCTGCTCATGCGCATGCAGAGCGACAGCGTTCCGCTTTTTGAAGCCTGCATCGACGGCACCCTGGACCGACAACAGGTGGAATGGAAACCGCAAGCGGCGGTGTGTGTGGTGATGGCGGCCGGGGGCTATCCCGGACCTTACGAAAAAGGCCAAGTGATAGAGGGGTTGGATAAGGCGGCGGAATGTTCAGATGTGATGGTGTTTCACGCCGGAACCCAACTGAAAAATGGAAAGGTTGTTACCAACGGCGGGCGCGTTCTGGGAGTCACGGCTTTGGGGGCGGATACAAAATCCGCTATTGCCAATGCGTATCGGGCTGTGGATAAGATCTCATGGGACGGGGTGCATTACAGAAAAGATATTGGCGGTAAAGCGGTGAGGGGGGAGGGTTAGTCCAGTTGCAGTTCTTTGACGTCTTCAACCTTATCCATTTGTTTGTCGAACAGTTTGCGCGACAAAACCCACGACCCCCACGAGATGACCACCACAGTCACAACGCCGATGGTTGCCCAGAGCCCGACATTCCCGGAGCTGGACATACCCCTGAGAAAGACAAAAGCGCCGAGCGGCAGGGCCATGATGAACCCGAAACAGGTGAGAAGCATCGAGCTTCGGGCGTAATACTTGGGCCGGACGTCGATATTGAGTTCGCTCAAGTATTTCTGGTTTTCCGGCTCGGCGGCGTCGAGAAGCAGAACCTCACCCTCGCAATTGGGGCAATGCAGGCCTCCCCAGAACGCATCTTTACATTGGAGACAAAATTTGACCATAATGATGATATTCCTTTTAAAGAGAAATTAGGATACCCTATTTGCGGCTAAAGGTTCAATAAGGATTCATTTATATAAAGATACCGATGACAGAAAATAAATACATTTTTCTGACCCACGGCGGCGCAGGTTCAAAAGAAGAATATCAGGATGGCACCCTGCAAGCCGCGAAAGTGGGTCTCAAGGTTTTAAAATCAGGCGCGACCCTGATGGACTCCGTTTGCCGGGCAGTGGCCGTATTGGAGGACGATTTCAGGTTCAACGCCGGAGTGGGGTCGCATCCGCGTTCCGACGGGTCCGTGCAGATGGATGCGGCGGTGATGGACGGCCAGGGTCAATTTGGCGCGGTCGCGGCACTGGAAGGGTTCAGAAATCCCATTCATGTGGCGCATGCGGTGACCCGTACGCAATACAAGGTTCTTGTCGACCGGGGAGCGGCGCAATTTGCGAAAAAAGCGGGGTTCGAAACCCTGTCAGCGGACCAGATCACGGCCCGGGGAGTGGATTTTTCTACCGGCGAGGAGGTAACCGATACAGTGGGTTGTGTCGCTTACGATGGTAAAAGCTTTGCGGCGGGGCTCAGTACCGGAGGCATTCGCGGAGCGGCTCCGGGCAGGGTGGGCGATGTGCCCTTGATCGGGTGCGGCCTGTATGCCGGGCCGGCGGGAGCGGTCGCAGCCACCGGCGACGGCGAGATAATCACCATGCACCTCACCGCCATTCGTGCCTACCAGATGCTGGAACGTGGCGATCGGCCAGAAATGGTTTTGGAGGAAGTTCTGCACTGGTTCCATCCGGTGAACGATGCGATTGGGCTGATTCTCGTCAGCGACGATGGTTATGCCGCAGGTAGCAACCGCACCATGGCCTGGTCGGTTTTGGAGGAAAATTAAACCATAACCACCAAAACCAGGAAGAACAACGACCCTTGATCATTCAAGAGGAAACCCGCAAATTCCCTGCCCTATATATCCAGTTGATTTTTTGCAATAAAAGCGGTTAAATGTCAGGCCTTCCATCCCACCCAAAAAGCCAGCGTAGCTCAGGGGTAGAGCAACTGATTCGTAATCAGTAGGTCGGCGGTTCAATTCCGCCCGCTGGCTCCATAAAATCAATTGGTTGCTCTTTGCTTGGTAGTCCATTTTAACTTTTGGCTAGCACTATGGCTAGCATTTGAGTCGTTCTTAGACCCTTTCAAAGCTTGTCTATGAGTTTTTTGGAAGGGGGTAAGGGGGGGATTTCACAGCCAGTCTGTACGTTATACCCCCACAGATTTTTGTGATTAAACTATTTTGCTTGTTTATTCCTTCTGGTACTTCTCCCCTCCCCTTAGTCACCGCAATCACTTCCAGTTCGTCCAACACCTCACCGTTATCGGAGTTTGGTCATTTGCTTTCCATAAGATGGATCAATAGGAATAAATTAGATTATTGTTTTCAGTAACTTAATTAAATCACCCAAATGGGCCATATCTATTGCAGCCGGTTAAAGGTATACAACGATACAAGTCTTACCACACAGGAACCCAAAGTATCTGTTTTGCAGGCTTTTGGTCAACGCTGCGGCGGGATAGCACAAGTGGTTGCTAAAGAAGCGAGTGGATTCTTATTGAAATTTTCACTCACCAGCAGAAAGGAACCAGGACTATGAGGAACTTGCCATACCGCACCAGATTCATTCCTGTCCCAGTGGGCCAGAAGAAGACATCAGGACTTCGCTTGTTACTATTGACGTTGGTATTTCTTTTAACCTTCGTGGCTCCTGTTCTTGCGGATGATGACGACGATGATGACAAGAAAAAGGGAAAAAACAAGCCAGTCATTTCATTTACCAGTGTTGATCCTGGTAAGACCCAGATAGACATCAACGGTATGTACCTTCATGACGGGTCTAATAACCCGATCGTTATTCTTGGTCTTAATGGCAAAGGTGGCACCACGGTGGATATCGTCCTCGCAGTTCAGTCTAAAGACGGAGCGGGCACACAGGTGATCGTAAATCTACCGTCCCCCGGCCCCGCCGGTATGGTGAAGATACCGGGCGGGGAATACGTGGCGGGGCTGGACCCGGACCTGGCGTTGGCGGAGTGCCGGAAATATTATGGTAAATGCAAACGCGAATGGTTCACGGACGAAACTCCGGCCATGAGGACGGTGGAATCATTTTCCATGGACAAGTATGAGGGGACGCAGGCGGAGTTTGAGAAGGTGATGGGAAATAATCCGAGCGGGTTCAA
Source organism: Nitrospinota bacterium (assembly GCA_027619975.1). Taxonomy (NCBI): domain Bacteria; kingdom Pseudomonadati; phylum Nitrospinota; species Nitrospinota bacterium. Next base: position 6,436 of record JAQCGX010000047.1, on the reverse strand, counting down.
GGGGCCGAACCTGCCGGTGGAGAATGTGACCTGGCATGAGGCGGATGAATATTGCCGGAAGGTGGGCAAACGCCTGCCGACGGAATGGGAATGGGAAAAGGCGGCCAAAGGGGGAAGCGGCACGATTTATCCTTGGGGGAACGAGTTGCAGTCGGGGAAGGCGAATATCTGCGATATGAATTGCGAGTATGACTGGAAGGCAAGTGAGATCGATGACGGATACAAGAACACATCGCCGGTGGGCAGTTACCCGCCGAACGGGTATGGGTTGCACGATATGGCGGGGAACGTGTGGGAGTGGACGGCGAGCGATTACAGGGATAGCGATGAGATCAAGGTTTTGCGCGGCGGGTCGTGGAACGCTGGTCCGAACAGTACGCGTTCGGCCTTCCGCGACTACTACTTCCACCCCGGCCGTCGCTTCGACTATGTCGGGTTTCGTTGCGCCCAGTAAGAATTACTCTTTGTTCTCTTACTCTTTTACCCTTTGCGGTTTTAGATTTTCAGGCCACCGCCGCAGGCGGTCGAATTTTTTTGGAGATTTTGAAACATACCGGATGGAAAAGAAATGAGCGATAAAGAGGATGCATTAACGAAAACCTATGATTTGATGGTGTGGTTGTTCCCGCAAATCGGCAGGTTTCCGCGCGAGCATCGTTATACTCTTGGCAGTCGGCTGGAAAACAGTTTGCTGGATATTTGCGGGAACCTGATCGAGGCCCGCTACTCACGGGAAAAGACCGTCCTCCTCCATGCCACGAATATTTTATTGGAGAAATTGCGGTATCTGGCCCGGCTGAGCAAGGATTTGCGTTTTATCAGCGTAAAAAAATACGAATACCTTTCCAGGGAGATAAACATGATAGGAATGTTTGTCGGCGGCTGGTTGAAAAAGGTCAAGGAGATGTCCTCATGAAGCGGTATGGCGGTTTGTTTGAATCCATAGCCACCTTTCCGGCCTTATTGGCCGCCAGCCGCAAGGCCAGAAAAGGCAAGCGGTTTAAACATTCCACAGCGGATTTTGAGTTTAATCTGGAAAGGGAGATTATCCGGCTCGAACGGGCATTAACAAACCAAACCTACCGCCCCGGACCCTACCGCGAATTTTCAATTTACGAACCCAAGCCGAGAAAAATCAGCGCCGCGCCTTATCGGGACAGGGTGGCGCAACATGCTTTATGCGCGGTCATCGAGCCGTTATTCAACCGGTCTTTTATTTTTGATAATTATGCCTGCCGTACCGGAAAAGGAAATCTGCAAGCGGTGAATCGCTTCACGCATTTCTCCAGACGTTTCAAGTACGTTCTCAAATGCGATGTGAAAAAATATTTTCCCTCCATCGACCATCAGGTATTGAAAGATAAAATCCGGCGGAAAATCAAATGCCCAAAAACATTATGGTTGATCGATTTGTTCATCGATTCGTCCCATCCGCAGGACGCGGCAAACTTTTATTTTCCCGGCGATGATTTGTTCACGCCTTATGAGCGGCGCCGGGGAATCCCCATAGGCAACCTGACCAGCCAGTTGTTCGCAAATCTCTATTTGAACGATCTCGATCATTTTATCAAGGAGAAATTTCCCGTTTTCGGCTATATCCGGTATATGGATGATTTGGCGGTATTTGGAGACAGAAAGGAGGAACTGTGGAGGGTTTTAGAGTGCGTCAAGGAATTTCTTGTTCGGGAAAGGTTGTGGTTAAAACCGGAAAAAAGCATGGTCTATCCGCTCGTTCGAGGCGTGGACTACCTCGGTTTCAAGGTATTTCCGGATCATCGGAGGTTGCGGTACGAGAACACGGTCCGTTACCGTAGAAGGGTGAAAAGAATGCAGAAGGATTATTATAAGGGAAAGATCGGGTTCGCGGAGATCAACGGCTCGGTGCAAAGCTGGATAGGGCATGTCGGACATGCCGATACCTGGCGGTTCCGGGAAAAACTTTTTAAGGATATTTCGTTTCAAAGGTGCGGGACATAAACGGCCTTGGTTTTGCGCGGCGGGTCGTGGAACAATAATCCGAACAATACGCGTCCGGCCAACCGCAACAACAACAAACCCGGCAATCGCAACAACAATAACGGGTTTCGTTGCGCCCAGAATCCCCGAAAAGATGGATTGTTTGCCGGAATTCCGCGGTTCAAGGATGGCGGGAGAGCGTTTTTCGGGGGTACATGGTGTCCCGTTCCCGCGTCGGGTCTTGCCCGGCCAAATACAAAAGAGGATTCTTTCGGCAAGTAGGGTTTCTGAAAATCGAAAGAATTCACCATAGCGTCTTTATCGTATTCTGCGGAACAACATCGTGCTGATCTAGGCGGAGTACCAGGAGAAGTTTGAAGAGTGAAGGCGGGGGGGATTTAACCAACATGAAAGAAAAATCCTGTTTCATTACGGAGGAGCGCGGGGAATGGAAGCTGACGCCATGAAAAAATCATTGTTGCCGGGATTGTCGGGAGCCTTATTGACCCTCCTGCTGAGTTCGGGGTTTGCGGAGCTGTTCCAGGCCTGGGAACTTAAGACACTGGACGCAAGATTCCAGGTGCGTGGGTCCATCGAAACAAATCCCAATATCATCATGATCGATGCGGACGATCCAAGCGCACAACAATTAGGCCGCTGGCCCTGGCCGCGTTCCCTACATACCCAAATGATCAACCTTCTGGGTGATGAGAATCCCGGAGCAATTGTTTACGACATTCTTTTTTCCCAGCCCGTTGATGAGACTGAAGACCTGGCTCTTGCACAGGCAACGAAAAACTCAGGGAAAATGATCTATCCCTTTGCGGTCAGCCTGCCTGGTTCAGATAAGAAAACCTCAAAAGTTGCATTGCCAGAATATTTTCCTGACAGTCAGTTTAAAGAAACCCTCAAGTCAAAAGATTATCTTTCCATTGAAAGCGTGATCCTTCCCCTGCCGGAGTTGGTGCAGTTTTCCAGAGGGCTGGGTCATATCGCAGCCAACCGCGACAGGGATGGTGTGGTAAGACGGGTGCCGTTGTTTGTTCGTCATGAAGGGTCTCTCATGCCTTCTTTGGCCCTGCAGGCTACCTTGACCTGGCTGGATGTTTCTCCTCAACAGGTTGAGATCGATGACTCGGAAATTCTTTTAAAGCAGGTAAGCCTTCCCGGCAACCAAGGCCAAGTTAATATTCATATCCCTGTTGATTCAAATGGCCAGATGCTCATCAACTACGCAGGAAAATGGAGCAAAACTTTCAAGCACGCCTCCTTTGCTTCTGTTTTGGCTAGTGACGCAAAAACAACCGGTAATATGGAAGAGGTGGAAGGGAAATTGATTCTCGTCTCGAATACCTTATCTGGTCAGGACATTAAACCCACTCCGGTTGAAAAGGATTATCCTGGTTCAGGGATTCACGCCAATATCATCAATACCATCGTTACGCAGAATTTTCTTAGAGAGACGGGTAGGAGTTTTAACCTCTTACTGGTTCTGTTGCTGAGCATCACTACGGCAAGGTTCCTTCTGCTCAGAAAATATTTACTTCAGGCCGTTTTCATTTCAGTTCTGTCGGCCGGTTACCTAATTGTCTGCGCCGTATTGTTCGATTCCGGACTTGTTTTGCCGATTGTTTTCCCTCTTTGTTCCATAATTTTAACGGGCCTCCTTGTGTCCATATACCAGGCGGGTTCGGAAAAGGAGTTATCAGATAATCTTCAACAGGAAAAGAGCCAGGTGGAAGCTCATCTCGTGTCTATCTCTACTGACCTTGCGGTTAAAGAAGGGGAGTTAATAAAAATACAGGACCAGTTGAAAGGTCTTCAAGAGGGTATGCAGATAGGGCAGGAGCGTGGGGAAGCCCAGACGCTGAAAATCGATGATCTGCAGAGAAGCCTAGAGTTGTTGGTTCAGGACAAAGAGAAACTGCTAGCCCAAAGGACACAGCTGGAAGACAAGGTGCTGGACCTGCGCGTTCACATTTCCTTTGATCCGCCCGGCGAAGAAATACTGGAACTGCTGAAACAGGAATGCGGAGAGTTTGGAATTAACACGAGAAGCCAATCGGTTCTGGATGTATTTAAAAATCTCAAACAGGTGGCACCGGTTCCATCGCCTGTGCTGATTCTTGGGGACTCCGGTACGGGTAAGGAACTGTTCGCAAAGGCTCTTCATTTACTGAGCCATAGAAAAGGAGAATTTGTTCCCGTCAACATGGGGGCAATTCCCGAAGGATTGTACGAAAGTGAACTTTTTGGTCACATGAAGGGAGCTTTTACTGGAGCCGCAACGGACAAGAAGGGGAAGTTTGCCCAGGCCAGCGAGGGAACGATATTCCTGGACGAAATCGGTGAGGTCAGGCAGGACCTGCAGGTCAAGCTCCTCAGGGTATTGCAGGAGAAGGAAATTCAACCTGTGGGAGGTAAAGCCTTCAAGGTCAATATCAGGATTGTGGCTGCGACCAACAAAGATCTCCAAAAGGAAATGGAGAAGGGGGAGTTCAGGGAGGATCTGTTTTACCGATTAAACACGGTTACCCTAAAACTGCCGAGATTGAAAGACAGGAGGGAAGACATTGAAATTCTTGTGGACCACCTTATCAAAAAATATCGCACCGAATATGGGAAAGAGATCCTTGGAATTTCAGACAAGGCCATGCAAGTGATATTAAATCATGACTGGCCCGGAAATATTCGCGAACTGGAAAATATCATTCAGCGGGGCATCACTTTCGCCACTGGAGAATTGATTCAGGAGAAGGACCTAGGCATGGACCCCTCTAGATCTAAAGAAGAAGTCAAAAGACCTTCATTGAAAGTCAGTAGAGGAGACGGAGATGAACTGCTTCTGAATGCTCTAAAAGAAAGTAATTTTGAAATCAACCAGACGGCGGCCAGATTGAAGATGCATCGCAATACCGTAACAGCGCGATTCAAGGGCATTTGTTTTGATATGCTGGTCAGACATGGAATAGACAATGCGGTAAAGGAAATTGCGGAGATCCCTTCGCATCATGAAACCGTTACGCAGATGTTCACCGAGTACTGGAAAAATCTGATTAACACAGCGGAAGAATTTGAAACAGAGGCAGAGGCTATCAAGGCGGCGTTGAAGCGCAATAAAAACGTACCCGCGCAACACCACAGAGCCATAGAGGAGTTGGTTCGTGATTATTGTGCGGGAAAAGAAAAGAGTTCTGAATCATGAAACCAAAACAATCTGTAATTTTAATGGTCATCATTCTATTTTTGAGCATTACAGGTCAAAGCGGGGCAGAAGAGAAGAAAGTTGTTTCGTGGATTACGGAAGAGGAAGCCGCACTGCCTGCCATGAAACCTTCCCAAACAAAAAACAAAGATTTTCCTGAATCAGATAACCAACCCTTTCAGGTGAAAAATCAGAGCATAGCAGGGCCGATCATAAAAGTTGAGAAGCCTGACCCAGACCATCTCTATAATGACCTAATCGATATTCTTATCAGTTTTGAAAAAAATCCTACTGGCGAACCTGTGAATATGGAATCGCTCCGAATCATTTATTTGAAAATGTTCGGGATCGATATCACGGACCGGATACGCCCTTATATAAAGGAAACTCGTATTGATGCTAATGGGATTAAGTTTCCAGAGGGGGAGCATGAGTTTGAAATTCGCATAAAAGACAATGAACTGATGGAGAGTTCTGAGATAATTAAAATTAAGGTGAATTAAGAAAGGACCTAAATTCAATTAGTAAGTGCAACTCTGACTGTCGTTAGCAGGGTAAACTGCGGTAACCTTGCAGTTTTTCTCACCGACAAAAGTAAGAGGAGTACGCATGAGTGGTTACACACAGCTTACCCAAGGACAACGCTACCAAATGGAAGCCCTTCTCAAGGCCAGGCATAATCAGACAATGATTGCGACTATTCTCTCGATGGTGTGGTCACTACTCATATAGAGCGTAATAGCAAGTACACGGTTTTGACCCAATCAAATACCAAACACGCTAACCTGGTGTGGGTCTATCCGAATAAGTGTGTAAACGGCATTTATAAAAAACTAAAAAACAATCTAGTAGCAGAGCCTGTGGGCCCTGTGAAAAATGGTTTTTTATTTTTCACAAGTCCATAGGCTAATTTTCTATCATCCTTCCAGGAAATAGAATCACAAACTGATTCAAAGCCTGCCTCCATCATAGTCGGATCGGCATCGTCCACTTCTTCTAAATATTCCTCAACGCTAAATACAAATGCTTCATCGTTCGGAAACGATCCTCGACTCTTGCTTACCTTGCTTGAGTCAACGGGAACATTCCTTCCGTTGCTACCCCATTGGTTTTTCAAACAACACCGCTCCGCCATTTTAAAGGAAGGCAAGCGAACAGACGCCTTCCGATGGGCGGGCTCATGTTCTTGAGGGTATGGTAATGAGAAGTGGAGTGGGAGGCTCCACGACAGCCCCTATTCCCCCTTGTTGAATCCTCCCTATCAATGAAGCTTCC
>JAQCGX010000046.1 GCA_027619975.1 Nitrospinota bacterium | reverse complement strand
CCACTAAAACAAAACCATCTCCTTAAATTGACGATTAGGAGCATTTAGTCAATTTTTAGAGGTGCCCTGAATAGAATCAATTCAAATTTTTTTATTAATTATATGGCAATAATCAAAATTCATTTACTAAAACCGGGGATGGTGCTTGCCGAAGGGGTTAAAAATCATGCCGGTTGAAAATTGTTTCCTGAAAGAACCCAACTGACGGAGGAACACATTTTAAACCTCAAAGCCTGGGGAATTCCAGGAGCGAATATACAAGGTGATGACCTTGGATCTACACTGGAGCCTGAAAATATAGATCCTCTAAAACTTGCGAAGGCCAAAAAGGAAGCCAAGTCTCTGTTCCGGCATTCCAATCAGGATCATCCTGCCGTGGCCGAGTTAATGCGCTTGTTTTGCTTGAACCGATTGCAGAAAATTCCGGGGAATGGAAGATTTGATGTTCAGTAATCCACAGGATTATATAAAAGGGTCCGTGCGGTTATCGTCACTTCCCCAGATTTATTTCAAAATCAACGATGTAATCAACGACCCTGAAAGTTCTTTCGGAGATGTCGCAAAAATTATCAGCAACGATACTTCGCTCTCCCTCCGGTTGTTAAAAATTGTAAACAGCTCCTTTTATAATTTTCCCTCAGAAATAGACACGATTTCCCATGCAATTTCCATCGTGGGGACCGCCCAATTGCGTGACCTGGCGTTGGCAACGATGGTTTTGACAGCTTTTGGAGATTTTCCCGAGGAATTCATCAACATGGAATCCTTTTGGAAACATAGCGTTGGGTGTGGTGTTGCGGCCTGGGTCATTGCCTTAAATTGTAGTGAAGCCAACCCCGAGCGGTATTACCTGACTGGAATACTACATGACGTGGGCCGTTTGATCCTTTTTGAAAATCATCCTGAGAAAGCCAGAAAAATCATGGAACGGTGTCACGCGGAAAGCAAAATTGCTTACCAGGTGGAGCGGGAGGTTTTAGGGTTTGATCATGGGCAAATTGGAGCGGCCTTATTGGCTGAATGGAGGCTTCCTCCGAATTTGGGAGATGTTGTCAAAAATCACCACAGTCCTCTGGAAGCCACTGAGTATTTCAAAGAAGTGGCAATTTTGAATCTGGCGGATTTGATCACAAAAAGTATGGAATTGGGTTCCACGGGAGACGTTTTGATTCCTCCTTTAGCACCGGAAATCTGGGAGAAAATCGGGATGCAGGTTGATTCTCTTCCCTTATTATGGCAACAGATCCAAAATCAATATGATGAAACCATCGAGATTTTTTTGCCGGAATAACAAGCATGGATAAATTTGAAGACATGGGCGTGGATTCTATGGAGAAAATTAAATCCCGGGTGGATTACCTCGAAAAAACCAATAGCTGGTATTTCATTGCATTGGAGAGGTTGGCCTCTTTGTGGGACATGGATAAAGATGTCAAGTTGTATCGGGATCCTAAATTTCTTTTCGCGAATGCCCGGAAGCATTTGCAACAGTTCATGAAGTTTCGCACCCTGGCCTTTTATCTGGTGGAAGAACCGAACAACCAGTTTTTGCTGGAGGATTGTTACCCCGAGTCGGACCGGGGGTTCGTAGAAAAGGAAGTGCTTTATCAGATTGAACAGGGGAACTTTGCCTGGGCGCTGAGACAAAGTCGTCCTTTAGTGGTGCCAGATCAGAATTCAGACAGTGAATTGATCCTTCATAGGGTGGCCACCAAATCGCGGGTGGCAGGGATGTTTGTGGGAAGATTTGAAGGAGATGTTCACAAGGTTCCTGTAGAGCAACTCAATTTAATTTCTATTATTCTTTCCAATACGGCTTATGCGATTGAGAATGGTTCGCTTTTCAAACACGTCCAAAACCAAAACTTGAACCTGGAAAAAACTGTCAAGGAACGGACGCAGACTTTGGAAAATCAAGCCCGGCAATTGAAAAATGAAATTGCAGAACGGACAAAAATTGAGGAAGAACTCAAACGCAGCAATCAGGATTTACAGGATTTTGCCTCCATCGCCTCGCATGATCTGCAGGAACCTTTGCGTAAGGTGGTTATGTTTGGAGATCGATTGAAAGATCAATTTTCAGAGGCAATGAACGAAAAAGCTCTGGATTTTTTGGTGCGTATGGGAAATGCCGCTTCCAGAATGCAGACGTTAATTGATGAGCTGCTCCTATATTCCAGAGTCGGCACCAAAGAGGAGCCTTTCAAAGAGACAAATTTGGAAAAAATTATCAGGGATGTATTGTCTGATCTGGAAAGCCGGATCACCCGGTCAAAAGCAAAGGTCCATATGGAAGCGCTCCCGATCATCGAAGCTGACGGGATTCAGATGCGGCAATTATTTCAAAACCTGATCGGCAATGCCTTGAAATTTCACAAAAAAGATATTCCTCCAGAGATAGTGATCCGTGGCCACATGAATGGGGCGAGCGTTTGTGAAATCCTTGTTAAGGATAATGGCGTAGGATTCGATGAAAAATATGTCCAGCGGATTTTTAAACCCTTCGAACGCCTGCATGGAAGAAGCGATTACGAAGGTTCGGGCATGGGGTTGGCCATTTGTCAAAAGATCGTTAAACGTCATGGCGGGTCTATCCATGTTGAAAGCAAACTCAATGAAGGTTGTAAATTCACTGTAACCCTCCCTATCAAACAGCCAGCAGTGGAACGGAGGGAAGTTGGCTGACCTTCATCCCAGCGTGCCGCTGGACCCAGTATTTACATGCGATGCGTTTATGGCTGACTGAATCCCGCTTCGCGCCGAATAAAAAACCTTGATGATGATCGTCTACAGCAATGACGAAGGCGATGGTTAGACGACAGGCTCTGGACAAAAAAGAACTCTTTTTTAAACTCCCCCCTTCAGGTTCCTCTATTACCAGATTCTCCTTTATCTCAACAGATTTCAAAGAAATCTGATAACTGCCCTTGAATTTGATAAAATCCATTCATTAGACAAACTCTTGCCCTGGGGGATTCCGCCGGCACGCAAGGGGGGCATTTTTTATCAGATGAAGAGAACTTTTCTAAAGGACTTGAAAGATTGATCAAACGCCAGGACATTGAACAGATCGAAAAGCAAGGGCTGGCTCCCTATGCCATCAAAAGCGGTGAAAGCCAGGGACGTCAGTACCCGGAAGAGGAGCACCTTTACCGGACCCGTTTTCAGCGGGATCGGGACCGGGTCATTCATTCGTCTGCGTTTCGTCGGCTGGAATACAAAACCCAGGTCTTCGTATATCACGAAGGGGACTATTATCGCACCCGGTTGACGCATTCGCTGGAAGTGGCGCAAATCACACGCTCCATTTGCAAATCCATGCAATTAAATGAGGATCTGGCGGAAGCCATTGCCCTTTCACATGATTTAGGGCACCCTCCTTTTGGCCATAACGGGCAAAGTGTTCTCAATGAGCTGATGAAAGAGCATGGAGGCTTTGAGCACAACAAGCAGAGTCTCAGGATTGTGAAACTGCTTGAAAAAAAGTATCCAGAATTTAAAGGTCTCAATCTGACCTGGGAAGTTTTGGAAGGGATCAGCAAACACACGAAGGATACGGAGAACCCCATTTCCAGGAATGCAGGATTCCGATACCCTTCTTTGGAAGCGCAGGTGGCGGACTGCGCAGATGGAATCGCCTACAACGCCCATGACCTGGACGACGGAATCACTTCCAATCTATTGGATATTGACAAACTCCGGGAGGTGGCCTTATGGAGAGAAAACGAGAAACTGCTGGATGAGAAATATTCGAATCTGGACTTTAAGCTCAAAAAATATCAGATCGTTCGTAGAATTATCAACGACCTGATCACGGACTTCAGGGAACATACGATTCAAAACTTGACGCGATTAAATATGCGAAGCCCCGACGATATTCGTTCGGCACCGCAGCGGGTGGCGGGTTTCGGGCCGGAGATGGATGAGAAGAACAAGGAGTTGAAAAAATTTCTTTTCAAGAATATGTACACGCATCGAAGGGTCATGCGGATGGAGTTTAAAGCTGAACTTTATCTAACGGAGATTTTCAAGGCCTACAAAAAATTGCCCGTGTTGTTACCGGAATCTTCTGAAAAGCAAACTGAGTCTCTGGAAAGAAAAATCTGCGACTATGTTTCTGGAATGACCGACCGCTATGCCATCAGCGAATACAAAAATCTGTTCACTCCGGATGAACGGGATTAGAATCTTTCTGGAATTGTCTGCAACTATTCTTCTTTGTGAGGGGGGCGGCGGAGGCTCACGAAATTCCAGACTATTCCAGGTCACCATTCCTGCAAATAATGCAATGTTTTTTCCTCTTTCCTTTGTGCCAGTCTTACGTCGAAATCGTTAGCGATTTTTCTTAGATCAACGATATCGGTTGGTTCCTCTTTTATATTTAGTTGAGAGGGGATGGTCTGAGGTTTTTCCCTTTCGAGTTGCTTTATTTTTTTTAAGGCTTCCTGGAGGTGGGATTTAAAATTTTTTACTTCATTTTTTGCTTTTTGAAGTTCTTCATTCCTCACCTCCAACTGATAATTTTTTTCTCGCAGCAGGTGGATGGCTTTTTCTTTGGTGGTTTGCAAGGTTTTAAATTCCTCCCAAAATACCTCCGTGTCGCCGGACAGCGCCAGAATCTTATTTCTGAATTGATCGAATTGCTCTTTAGTCATAGGAGTCGATCTCACTATTTCATTTCCATTGAATATTTCGGTTTTACCTGAAGGATATTTTAAGATGAAACCAAATGATTCGCGGAAAATTTTTCATAAGAGCCGTTTTTCTAATAAGATTTTAGATGTGAGCGCATGGAGAGGTTTGTAAAAAGATACCTGATTTTTTTTCATGATTTGCCAAAGTATTTATTGGTTATTGGTATTCTTCTTCGTGATCGCGGAATTCGTTTGCCAGAGTTTGTTTGACGAATCGAGGTACCCGGCCTCTGGAAAACTTTCCAATGGTAATTTCATGGCTCAGGTCGTTGAACTTTCTCCAGTGTTCCTGCCGCAATTCCTGACTCGAAATCAGCTTTTTTATTTTTCCCTTGGGATTAAGAACTCTTACTTCATGTATCATGTTGCACCTCCGCGAATGAATGGTTGTAATTACTATGAGTCGTGAGTGAAGCAACGTAATTTCTATACCTAAGGTAACTATGTTTTATTTGTGCGTGAAGGAAACCAATCACAAACTTTTGTGATATTCATTACATTGATTAATAAGGGGTTCTTTAGGGTACAATGTCTGGATTTAAAATTTTGGAACCCGTTTTTTGAAAGCGTATGAATATGATTCGTTCGGTTTGTGTATTTTGTTCTTCCAGTGAGTCTGTAGATGAAGTCTACAAGGCCACAGCGACCGACCTGGGGCGCCGATTGGGTCGTCTGGGTTTGAATCTTATTTATGGGGGCGCTTCAATTGGATTAATGGGTTGTGTTGCCCGAGGCGTTCATGAATCCGGAGGAAAAGTTACGGGGGTGTTGCCGGAATTTTTTAAGATCAAGGAAATTGAATATGGGGAAGCAGATGAATTGATCGTGACCAAAGACATGCGGGAGAGAAAGGCGGTCATGGATCAAAAGTCGGATGCGTTTATCACCCTTCCCGGCGGAATCGGTACTTTGGAAGAGGCAATGGAAATTCTGTCCATGAAACAACTCAAATTAACCAACAAGCCGCTGGTGTTCATCAACACCTGTAATTTTTATGATGGGTTGATTGAAAACTTACAGGAAATGGTCGATCTTAAATTTGCCAAGCAAGAGACGATAGACTTGTTTGCGGTGGAGCCCGATCCGGAAGCCGCATTGCAGTATATTCTGGATTACCATCCGCCGGAGATTCCCAGCAAGTGGTTGTGAGGATTTATTAAGGAAGAGGGATCGGGACAAGCCGGTGTCAATTGGCCTGGACGGTAAGATCCGGGTGGACCGCTTCTTTCAGAAAATTTTCGATGTAACTCAAGGTTCCGGTTGTGGAGCTGGGGCAGCTCCCACAGGCCCCCTGGTAATGAATTTTTATAACGGTGCCTTCGATTCCAAGAATATCCAGTCCGCCGCCATCGTTGGACAGGGCGGGGCGGATCGCGACATCCAGAAGAGCTTCAATCACTTCCGTCTTTTGCTTTTCGGAATAAGTACTGAATTCATCTTTTTTGAAACCTTCGAGAACGGGGTCGATTGCGGGTTTGATTTCTTCAGTCACCTTTACAGCTTCGTAAAAATGCAGATGGTTTTCGATGGTTTCGCCAACGATTTCCATGACCGTATGCCAGCCGACCACTTTGGATTTCGTGACGGTCACATAATTTTCTTTTAGAAATACGTTTTCAACTCCAAAAATTCCGAACAGGGCCTCGCCCAGCGGATCGCCTTTGGCTTCCTCGGCTGAATTGAAAGTTTTGGTTGCTTCAGCAATGACCGGGCCGTTCATTATGAATTGAAAGGCGTCTGGATTCGGCGTGGGTTGCACACGGACGACATGAAAATGTTTTTCCTTGGCGGGTTCAGCTTCTCCCATGGCAGGAGCGGTAGAGGGTTCCTTCGTTTCCCCTGCGGGAATGCCAAACATTTTCTGTAACCAGCCTCTAAACGAGCCCATCAGTATCTCCCCGGCACAAACAAAGTCCGTTATTGATTTTTAGCAAGGTGTCATTAGGATTCATCGCATGGAACCAACGATTCATGAAATTTTCAAAAGTGTTGCTAGGCATTGTAAACCCTTTTTACTCAAACTAGGGGGAAAAGCATCTGTTCTGATTTATTTAGCCCTGTTTTCATTTTCCAGTGGAACCGAACCCCTGGCTCCCACGGGTGGTTTCTTCCAAACTTTCTACAGGGATAAAATCAACTTTTTCATATTTCTGGATGATGAGTTGCGCGATTCGGTCACCTTTTTTGATGCAATAGTCTTCATCCGAATGGTTGAATAGAAGCACTTTGACCTCTCCCCGGTATCCGGAATCAATCACCCCGGCTCCGCAGTCGAGAGCATGTTTGACCGCCAGTCCACTCCGGGGCCAGATCAACCCGACATGGCCCGCAGGAAGTTTTAAACGGATGCCAGTGGCAACCAGTTTTTTTCCCCGAGCCGGAATCGCTTCTTCTACAGAGGACCGGAGGTCCGCTCCGGCATCTCCCGCATGCGAATAAACAGGAACATATTCACCGGATACTTCACATTTGGGGTTTGAAAAGTCCAGCATGAAGGCGTCCAACTCCTTTTATTCAGAGGTTTACTATAGTTCAAGCGGTGGTTAATGGCAAGCGAATCCTCAAACTCAGAAGGTTTGGAGGCCAGGAAAAATCTCTTTGCCGTTCCTGTCGATTGAAATGTTTTAAATTTATTTAGAGAAAATGAAAACCGCCCCGCCCATCCAAAAAAACAACTCACTATAAAACCAAAAGACTCCCTATGCCTGTCCTTGACAACAAGCCACCTATACGCGGATCAAACATTTGGACCGGGCGAGACGGTTAAATTCAAAGAAAGGAGGCGGGTTACTATTTCCCCAAACGAATTTATGTCCAAAATTCCCTGGGTATAAAAAGAGGTTCCACTACTATACGCCACTTGGAAGGGCTTCTTCTGCCAAGAAAAACGGAGGTCCCGGCTGGCGCTCAAAACATTAGGGGTTTTGGGAAGGGGGGTGGGACTGGGGACCATTCCAAAAATACCACGATCGGTTGCAAAATTTTTGGGATGAATCTTAACTAACATATGGACATCTCTCTTCTAGTAACCCGCCGATGGAAGTTCTTATTCACTCATTATTTTTATCTGTATTCGGATATTTTTAAGCCTTCCAGTTCGATAAACCTTAAAATTTAATTCTTAAAGATTCTCTGTAGACGGCTTAAAATCACTTTATTTGGTGTAGCTTGTGAAACGTAACACTACATATAGTGGCTGTCAACTATAAAAATACATTTACCCCCCCCCATGCCTAATAAAACGTATTAACTTTCAATGAGATAGGTGGGTAAATTTTTTTCATGTAATAACTTGGCGTCTCCTTGCCACCACATAATGTGTAAAAAAAATAAATACTGCCTACATATGGGGGATTATATAAATAAACTCGAATATTTGGAATTTAATCGGATCTGAGAGTTTTACCTTCAAAATATCTCTACGGCAATACCTCTGATAACCTTAATATGTGGCCGCTGAAGCGACCTTTAAAAGGATTGACGCACGGGAAGACCTCTCCCGGCATTGTGGAAATTTGCCCGTGGCTGGCCAGGAAATCGGATTTGCGGATTAGTGGAACAGGTAAAAAATGCCTTTTTGATCGACTTTACTGTAATGACCGCCTTTTCCACATTTCACCAGAAAAAAACAATCCTGCGATCCCAGGTCACACATAAATTCAATGTCCAAGTCTTTACTTTCACATTTTGGACAGCCATTCTTTTCAATATGTTCTTTAACGCTCTGAAAAATATCCCGGTTTTGATCATAATCTTCGGTGACTACGAATTTGTAATGACAGTGTCCACATACTGCATGGTAATCACAAGGTGAATGGGGCGAGTCACAGCTGAGGTTGACTTGAAACCTTGAATTCAGACATACAGGGCAGGGTATTTTTGAGACTAACGATTCAATAGCTTCAAGTTTGTTCATGATTTGGACTCCTTATATACATTTTTCCTATCTGAGAGAGAGTATTTGTCCCACCACGATTAGGGTTGTCCTTAGCTCTTAAATATAGGTCGCTTGCTAAAAGAAATCCTTTCATTTTATTACAAATGCAGTATTGAGGCTGGATTGAAGGTCAATGAACTTATTAATCGGAAGCTGGATACCCGGAAAAGCGTGGAATATCTCGTTGGGAAATGGCAATGGCCGGGGATAAGGAGCAACTCAGCGATAGTATTTTAATCGTTGAATTTTTGCAAATCCTTTGGCAGGCTTTCGAGGAACAGGCTCTTGATGGTATAAAGGTCAGAAACTCCATCCACCCTGGCATAGTACTCTGCCTTATCCTTAACTTTTTTCCCAACGATAACCAGGCCGATTTGCTGACCCTTTTCTTTCCGAATGGTTACTGAAACCGTGGGCTGGTCCAGACCGGATTCTTTTACGTCGAGAGGAGGGCTGACGACCGATTCGTATTCCAGATTGTTGAGTGACCAGAGAATATCGTTGCCGATAAATTCCTTCACGTTTTTAATTGTCTCCGGTTGAGTGAGGTTCCAGGTCTTTCCCTGCCTTTGTAGTTCAAAAGACTGGCGGGGATATTCGATTGAAATCTTTTCGACTTCCTCTTTCTTGAAGCTCAGAAGCTGTTTATTTTTCAGATCGTGAAGAGAACGAAACAGTTTGTCAATGGTGTCCGCAGCAATCGTGAAAACAGTAGAGTCTCCCGTGCGGCGGGCAAAGAAATGTTTTTCATCGCTGGATTTATTTCCCAGTTCGAGAGTCCACAATTTTTCATTGCCCATGCTCACGGTAAAAACTTGCTTTGGCTCGTCCAGTCCAAAAAGCTCAGGATTTTTTAGGGAGGTCTTTACAAATTCTGTGATTCTAGCCCCTTTCAAGTCGAACAGCAGACTGTTGAGGGTTGCTGAGTCCGCATCGGATTCAATGGGTTTTTTAATGGCCCAATGTGATGCGTCCTGCTCATTCCGGGCCACAACAATCTCATCCTCCTTAGTTCGCAATTGAATTTGGGACACATTTTTTTCCTCAAACTCAAGGAGGGTCTTGCTTATGAAATCGACCGGTTTTTTGGAAAGCGTATCGACGAGTTGATTGCCAAATAATACGACATTGTTTGCGCCTTCGACTTTGCCATAAAACCCTTCATCATCATCCAGTTTGCCTCCTACCAAAAGAGTCATGGCTGTCTTGTTCTCGCCCGAGGTTTCAAGGGTCAATTGTGCGGAGGGAGCGTCCAGGCCATATTGAGTGAGGGACTCCGGATTCTCGTCTATAAACCTCTTGACTTGGAATTTTTGAACCTTGCTGAGAAAACTTTTGATGTCACCGCTATCGCCTTTAGCTTTGATGCCGTTAGCAATTTCCCATTGTTCATTTTGTTTGGTCAGTCGAAACGATTGCCCATCGTTTTGAAATTTGATTTGTGCGATCTCCTCCACCTTGAAACCCAGAAGGCTTTTGTCTCTAAAATCGAAAAGGGATTTGTCCAGATCCTGTCTCTTGGCGGTCGCCAGCAAGACCTTATTTTGCTCCTCCTGTTTGACATAAAGGTTCTGGGTCATGGGGTGGTCATCGCCGACGAGCAGAGTCTGTTCTCCCTGGTCTTTTAGCCGCAGGCGGATGGTCAGGGAAGGGGCTTGCAACCCGTAAACGGCAAGATCCTTTGCGGAGTCTTCCACGGTTCGGGAATAGCGGGCCGATTGCAGAAAGGATAAAAAGGAGTTGACTGTTTGACCGTCGGCTTTTGCCCTGACAGGCTCCAGTAGTTCCCAGGTGTCGGGGCTTGTGCGTTTGAGATACAGGGTCTGATCTTTTTTTACCAGGCGAAATTCTTCCACTTGCTCAGTTTCAAACAGCAGAATTTTTTCAGCGCGTTCTTTTTCCTGAGTTTGTTTTTTCACCGCTGGAACGTCAACCAGGTAGTAATAAAGAACGATGCCGAGAAACGCGGCAGCCATCCACAGCGTTCCCTTAAATTTCATAGACGCCGCCTCGTCCACCAATTGCGGATTCCGGCCAAAACGATCACGCCGGGGAAAATAATGGTTCCCAAGAGAAAGATGGCGCTTCCCCAGTCACTGGTCAAATGGATGGGGGTGTCTTTTCTTTCCTTCGGGCGGATGGCGATCAGGTTTTCCTCTTCCGCCAGCCAGGAGGCGGTGTTGAGAAAAAAATCACCGTTTCCTGAAAAATTAAAATAGGTGTTGTTGGCAAAATCGGAATCTCCGATAACCATCAGGTTACCTTTTTTGGGAGATTGTTTTTTACTATTTTGGTTTTCATCCTCACTCGGAGTCGGTGTTTTTTCCGAGACAATTTTTTTCGATGCGATCACCGCGATGGTGATAGGGCCTTTTTGATCCACGCCTTCATCAAACTTGACCTTTTTGCCGGCGAAGTCGATTTCCGCCCAGCTGTTTTCCCCTGTTTGCAACAATTCATCCACTTCAATGCCTTCCGTCTGCTTAGCGGTCACCGACCGGAGGACGGGAAAGATGGTGGGCAGGGAGAAATTTTTAGTGATGTCGTGGATCATATACTGGCTGACCACGGGAGCCGCATAATCGCCACCAAAAAGTTTAGACATGGGATCGATCACAATGTCTTCCCGCAACCCAATGCCCCAGTGGTTTAAAAAATCTTCCAGGCCGGATTTCGTTTGCGGGTCGAGAAGCAGAAGAATGGAACCGCCTTTCTGGAGAAATGCTTCCAGGGCTTTCTGCTCTTGAGGGAGCAGGGGTTTTTCCGGCCCGGCGATCACCAGCGCATCCGCATCGCTCGGAACGTTTGCGGTTTGCAGAAGAAGAAGTTTTTCCACCGTGAACCCATCCCGTTCGAGAGCTTGTTTCGTCGAAGAATATCCCTGGCCTTCAGTGTTGTCAGGGTCGCGTTCTCCGTGGCCTTCGAGAAAGTAGATTTTCTTTTTTTCGTCCCGGGTCACTTTTAAAAGGGCATTGGTGACACTTTCTTCCTTCGGGTTCTGAACTTTGGTTTCCTGCTTGCCGCTTTCCAGGACCACGGTTCCGTAAGTCGTGATGCCGTATTGTTTGACGATGGCGGGGTTTTTATCCGGGTCCACAAAAGACAACGTGATTTTGTTTGACAGGCCGAGGTAGCCGTCCATCAGGTTCTTAAAGTCCGCTTTGATCGGCGACTCGCCTTGGAAAAACGCCGTCATCGTGACTTCCCTGGGCAGATTCGAGACGATCTTTTCGGTTTGCGGGGCCAGGGTAAATATTTCGCTGGAGGTAAAATCAAACCGCTGTTTGTGACGGTTGGAAATTAGATTGGCAAAAACCAGAATTCCCAGAAAAACACAAAAGAGTATGACGGTGTTCATTCCATAGAGGGCTGTCCGGGATTTGATCCCGCGTTTGATGGCGTCCCGCTCTGAAATTATATAGACCAATGCATTGACAAGTGAGATGCCTCCAGCGGAAGCGATCCATAGAGTCTGTTGAGGAGCGACGATATAAATAAACAGGCAGGAAAGCCCTAGCATTAAGGCGACCCATCCTGAAATGGCATTCCATAATTTCATTTTTTTATCTCCATCTTTGTGAATCGAGCACCCGGTGCGTCAAAAATAAATTGAGAAGGATGAAGGATAAATAGTAAATCACATCGCTGGTATCGACGATGCCTTTCAGAAAACGTTGCATGTGATCGATCAGGGAAAGAAACTGCAATACCTCGCCCAATCCGGCGCTGGCCGCTTGCGAGGCCCAGCCGATGATCCACATGAACAGGGACATGCCAAAGGCGATGACCGCCGCGATGATCTGATTGTCCGTCAGCGAAGACGCGAACACGCCCATGGCCACATAACAGCCCGCCATGAGCAGAGTGCCCAGGTAGCTTGTAACGATGGGGCCGATTTCCGGTTCTCCTAATAGCAACAAAAACCCGATGGAATAGGAGGACAGCAGGATCATGACTGTCACCACCGTCATGCAGGCCAGAAATTTTCCGAAAATGATTTCTTTAAGGTCGATGGGTGAAGACAGAAGAAGCGTGTAAGTTTTGCTTTTCTTTTCATCGGCAAAACTGCGCATGGTCAAAATGGGAATGATCAATAGCAGGGTCACTGCCATGTTGTGGAAAGACGGTTCGATCACCATTTCGTTGAGGTTCAGGCCGATGTTCATGCCGCGAAACTGACCCGCCTGCACACTTTGAAAACTGAAAAATGTCAGGATTTGGGAAAATATAAAACTGTAGATCACCAGGAATACAGTGGTCACCACATAAAATACCGGGGAGTTAAAATAAGAACCCATATCTCTTTTTGCGATTACCCAGGCATTTCTCATACATCGACTCCCTTTTTCTCTTTATTGGGTTGGTTTTCTTCCAGGGTCAGGCGCAGGAAAATATCCTCAAGGGTCATTGAGACGATTTTCAACTCTTCGATTCCCCAGGAATTCTCAAGGGCCAGACGCGCCACCTGATCCTGAAGATGAGAGCCCATCTCGCTTTCAACCAAAAACTGGCCTTGCTTTTCTGTTTTGACGGAAATGACGTTTTCCAGTGCGCCCAGTTTCTCAGAAATTCCGTTTTGGCTGTTACGCACTTTCAAGATAAAGCGTTCACTCTTGTTTAAAGATGAGGTCAATCCTTCCAGGGTGTCTACCGCAGCGATTTCCCCTTCATTGAGGATGATTACCCTTTTGCAGATCTGAGTGATTTCGGGAAGAATATGCGAACTCAGTATGATGGTGTGTGAGTTTGCCAGTTCCTGTATTAATTTTCGAATTTCAATGATCTGGATCGGGTCGAGGCCGATGGTGGGTTCATCGAGAATGAGAATTTCCGGATCATGAATCATGGATTGGGCCAATCCCACCCGTTGCTGAAACCCCTTGGACAGGCGTTTGATGATTCGATCCCGGACATCTTTTAATACGCATTTCTCCAGGACCCGGTCCACGGCGGCTGAAACTTTTTTGGATGGAACCCGGCGGATCCTGGCCGCAAACTGGAGATAGCTGGTTACGGTCATGTCCGGGTAAAGGGGAGGTGTTTCCGGAAGGTAGCCGATTTTTTTGCGGATCTCCATTGATTCTTCAAAGACATCGTGGCCGCAGATTCTTGCGGACCCGCTGGAGGCTGGCATGATACAGCAAAGAATATTCATGGTGGTGGATTTCCCCGCTCCGTTGGGACCGAGAAACCCGACCACTTCCCCCTTGTTGACGTTGAAGGTGATGCCCTTGATTGCGGGCCGGGGACCGTAAAACTTGGTTAAATTTTCGACTTCAATCATGGACTCGTAACGACTCCGGAAAATAAATCGGTATATGGAGGAAAACCTTCATGAATTTGATGAATCGACAGGAAGATCAGTTTGCTGGTGATATTGAAGCGGAAACACTTTTCATAAAAAATAGCACAGTAAATATTTTTGCTTCAATTAAATTTTTTTAATCAAAAGAATTCCTCGTAGCTCTGCTACGGGGTTTCCTTTCACATTCCCCTCCTTTGCAAGG
>JAQCGX010000045.1 GCA_027619975.1 Nitrospinota bacterium | reverse complement strand
GGGAGATGCAACCCCGAAGGGCGAGAAATCGGCTGCTAATCCTGAGGATGACCGATTGTCGATGAATCGTTAAATCGATAATCTGAACGGGTAAAACGAACAGGGGAACCTTTTCAGGTTCCCCTGTTTTTTTTTGCAACCTGGTTTGACCCGGCGGAATTCAGGATGCTTATGATTCATCAAGTGCCAGGGACAAATCTCTTAATGAATATGAAAAGGAATTGAGCTATTATTTTTTAAAATTTATAACGTAAAACAAAAAAATTGTTAATGACTATGTTTTTGCGCACGCTTTTTCTAAGCACGGCCTTTCTTTTAATTACAGGTTCCTGTTTTCCCTCACTCATTTGGGCGGGTGGAAGGAATGATCTTGCGGATCTGAATAAAAAAACTCCCAGCTCTCTGGTGAATAAAGGCAAAGACTTATTTGTCCAGTTTTGCGCCCATTGTCATGGGCTTTCAGGAGATGGCGATGGGTTCAACGCAGAGTTTCTGGATAAGGAACCTGCGGAACTTTCACATAAAAAATTTCAGGCTAAAAAAACCAACCATCAGATTTTCCGCACCATTCAAAAAGGCGGCGCGGGAGTTCGAAAATCACATTTGATGCCTGTATTCGGCAACACTTTGTCCGAAGCTGAGATATGGTCCCTTGTGGCTTATATAAGAAGTCTTGGCGGCGGTTTACTACCTGTCTTTTTGCCGGAGGAAGTAAATACGGAGCGCCCTTTAAATGAAACTATTTCAGCTACAAGTATCCAGTCATTTAAAGAATGGTTCCGGGAAGAAGGTGAGAAGGAATCATCGATTCAGGCTGGGGAAAAATTATTCAGAAAGAAGAAAAGTTGCTTCGCTTGTCATCAATTGGACGAGGAGGGCGGCAGGGTAGGGCCGGATCTTTCCCAGTCCGGGTTTCGATATGGGCCCGAATGGGTGTTTGCGTGGATAACCAACCCACAAGCTTATAAAGCGGAAACCAGAATGCCCAATATAGGGGTCAGCCAGGAAGAAGCGCGATTCATCGCGGCATTTTTGAATGGATTGCATGGAGAAAACGAAGGGGCTTCTGAAGACTGGCGGCCTTATCTTGAAACACCCGGAAATAAAGAAAATGGGAAACGACTGTTTTTTGATCCTGATGGAAAAGTGTATTGCTCGAAATGCCATCGCGTCAATGGGGACGGGGGCACAATAGGGCCTGTTCTGGATTATGCGGGAACCCGCCGAATGCCGGAGTTTTTATTGGAATCCATTCTCGAACCTAAAGCGGTGATTGCCTCAGGATATTCAACCGTTCTTATTTTGACCAAAGATAGAAAATTTATTACCGGGATTATAAAATTCGAGGACGATTCCGGAGTGGGTATTGTGGATAAAGAAGGTAAGGAATTGTTTATTCGCAAGGAAGATATCAAAAAATATAAGACTCAAAAAATATCCATGATGCCGGGAAACTTTAAAGACCTGCTGGAGGTTCAGGAAGTGGCGGATATCCTGGCTTATTTGAAGAGTTTAACGTTGCCAGAAATTTCAGGTGAATCAGGGAGTAAGAAATAGACCTGGAAGCTCGGGTTTTTGGGGCTCAGGAGCTTGATGTGTTGCCAATTTTTCTGGTTCAGGAGTTTGTGGCTCAGGAGCTTGATGTGTTTCCAAAACCATTTCAAACCAACTTGAAATGGCTTTTTTAGTTCCCTGTTCCCCTTGAGTCCCATCCCAGACATTAAAAGCGATGGGAATCTTTACCCCTGGCTGAAACTGGATATCACTTTTCTTATCCGCAGTTATGAGCTTGCGCTTCATAACCAGGAAATAGCGCCCATAACGATAGGCGGATTCGGAGACCACCTGTTGGTTTTCCTCCGGCTTAAGTCTCCATTTATCCAATCCGGTGGCATTCATTTCAGACATTTTATTGCGGGTGGACTCCCATTTCCATAAACTCACTGGATGCCCGGAGTCGCCGTTCAGGAAATACGGTTTTTGGCCACTGGCGTTGAGACTGACTGGGAATTGAACGGCAATGGCATCGGGAAATTCCTGGGGTTCAGGGCGAATGGGTTTACTCTTTTTAGGTTCATCAACGGTTTCATTATCCGCCCGCAAATGCTCCGGCAGGGCAGGGGGAGGAGATTCCTTTACCTTGGTGAGAACGGCCAGAACAGGATCATAGGAAGGGTCGTCCCAGCTTAGATTGATGGCAATTTCATTGCCGTTATGAATGGCCTTGACTGAAATATTATCAACGGTGGGGTAGTATAATTTTTCTTTATCTATGATTTGCCCGCCCAACGGAAAAAAATGGGATTCCACAGTTTTCCAAACAGGGTCTCTTGGGTTCAAAGGAAGTTCACCCGAAACTTTTTTAACCTTGAGGGTTTTTGTTACGACCGGTTTTTGTGGAGGGGATAAGGTTTGTACATAATTGACAATATCCCATATCTGCTGATCGTCAAAAACTCTGGTAGAAAACTGTGGCATGGCGGTGGTTGAAAGCCCGGTGCGCAGGGTCATGAAAATTTGCTTTCTTGAATTGCCGCGCCTGAAGGTCCACGGTTTGCTGAGGTTTCTGGGCCAGATGGCGTTCGAAGCGAGATCTACCACCTTGCGGGTGGATGGGCCGTCACTGCGTCCCATCACCCCATGACAGCCGGAACAGTTTTGCAGAAAAAGCTCTTTTCCTGAAGCCAGGCTTTCCAATGCAAAAGGCGGAGGGTCGGGAACAATGATGGGTTTATGGACCTTGCCTTTTTCCTTGAATTTCGCAAACTTTTCCCCCAGGCTCTTGAGATAAAGGACAAGGCTCCATCGGTCGGATACAGGCAGATGTTGCCATCCCGGCATGGTGGTTCCGGGAAGTCCATAGCTGATCATATCGAAAATATCCTGATCGGTCGGAATTTTACCAAATGGTGTGGATCTTATTTTGATATGGCTCTTGGTGAAGTTTCTTGGCCAGGGGCTCGAATATGCTGCCGATGGACCGTCGCCTTTTCCCGTTTCTCCATGGCACCAGGAACACTTTTGTGCGTAAATTTGCTTTCCTTGTTCCACGGTCGGCTGTGGGGGAAATGCCGGAGTGATAGTTATTTTTTTTTCTTTGGCCGTGGCATAGATAAAAAGAATCACTTTCCAAACTTCTTCTTCACTGAGTTGATCCTCCCATGCGGGCATGGATGAATCCCAGGGGGAAAATTTATCGGGCAGTCCTCGACCGCCCTTCATGATTCTCCAGTAAGCGTAAGACTCAGGAAGTGTGATCACGGAAGCCGGGTGGGTGAAGTCTGCAGGGGCCGGGAAAAAGCGGTCGCCAAAAAGACCCTGGCCATCCATGAGGTCGCCGTGACAGAGAAAACATTTTTTAAAATAAACGTTCCCGCCTTCACGAATGTGTTGTGCTAAGTTTGCAGGGTCCCCGGTGAGGGGATTTTTTAAATTTTTTAAAGCGACTTCTTTGCCCCGGACCCGGATGGTGTCTGGCATATCGCTAGTGGAAGGGAGAGTTTCTGTGAGTGCCCATGAGGGAAGAAATAAAAGGACGCAGGCGACAAAAAAAGCGGCGCAGATTTTTAGCTGGCGAACGCAATCTTTTGGGTAAAGTTTCCTAACCTGGACTCTCGATTTCCCGATGGATTTAATTTCTGGCGAAGCAATGATCATTTGTCGTTAAAAACTTTTTTCTTATAAATTTTGGCATCGTGCTTGATCCTACCGGACTGGATGGTTTCGTACAGGGGTCGGATGACCTTATCGCCATTGAATGCGAAATCTAAATCGATCACGGAATTTTCCGTGACATGAATTTTTTTTGTTTGAACCTTCAATAAATAATGCCAGGCTGTTACAACATAATCTCCAGGCGGGATATTGTCGATTTTAAAGTTTCCGTCAATTTTGGTTTGGGAGTAATAGGGGTTTTGCACCCGATAGCCCCAGGTTTGCATGAATTCGTGCATTCCACAGATCATCTGCATGATTTTGTAATCTTTTTGAAATTCTATTTTACCCTCGGAAACTTCTTCAGCGGGGATGGGGATGTTCAACAGAATTTTGCCTCGTTCTTTCTGATAAACCTGGCTGTTGTGCATGACGGCATCCTGATTGTCTACCTTGAAGGCTTCGCCCTGACGGATCGGATTCACATCAGGAGTGAATTTACAGTTTTCGGAGCGGATCATAAGGGGTTCTTTGACGAATGGTTTCCCCGCTTCAACGTGTTCCAGGGAAATCAAAACATCTTTTAACCCCCCCTCCTGAGAAATTTTAAAATCGTCCAGGACCCGGTTCTCTCCACTTTCGTCGGCATCCACTTCGGCGCACATATCAATATTGGGAAACAGAACAAGGTGATAAATTCGCGGAGCCGGCATGTCCCCAGTTAACGTTGTCTTGCCCTGAATGGTTCCACCATTTTTGACTTCCACTTCCTGATAGGCCCAGCCCTGAGATACCGTGAGGAACAGGATGGATAAAGTGAGAACCCATTTGAAATTGATATTTGGCATATTCATTGTATTTAGAAGCTCCCCAGACAAATTTTTTTCAAAAATAATACTGCGAGATTTAATGCTAAATCATTCTTGTGGCGCCTGCGAGGGCACGTCTGAAAAATCAAAAGAGACCTCTGTGACGCCCTCTGCGACCGTTACCTTCTGGCTTTTATTTCCCAAAATCTCGTGCCAGGCGTTGAGTGTGTATTTTCCCGGTGGAACATTTGGAATTTCAAACGTCCCCTCTTTTTGGGAAATATCAAAATAGGAATTGTCCGTGACTATGATCCATGCGTTCATCCACCCATGCAGGTCGCATTCGACCTTCACAATTTCAGGTTCTTCAAACTCCTGGATGTAGTCGTCTTTATTCGGCAAAAACATGATATTTACAGGGTCGTTATCAAAAGAGTATGAATGAAGGTTATGATTGATGGGATCACTGGAACGAATTTTCAGTTCGGAATCCTTCATCATGGCGATGACATGCGGCTCATAGCGGCAGTTTTTCTGGTCCAGCAGATATTCTCCCGGTTTGCCGCCGAGTTTTTTGCCCTCCAGCGAAACCACCACATTCATCAAACCATTATCATTTACAAGTAATTTTTCGTTGAGAACTTCCGGCCCACAGGCTTTCTTGTATTTTCCGGTTGTCAATGTCTTGGGCAGTTTGATTTCGGCTGAGTATGTGACTTTTCCCTTTATGGAGCCCGAAAAGGCCAGACCGGGAATCGAAAGCAATATGAGAATGAGGAGGGTTTGTTGGTATTTCATAGTAGAAATATTTAATTTATCAATTATTATGGAAGCACCTTTATTTATAATAACAAATAGAATATGTCAAGTAGAGGACAAATCCCTAAATTTTTTTTGACCTTTTAATAAACGGGGAATCAGATTTATGCAGATTAACGAATTTGATCCACAGCAAACTTTCGGAAACACGGATCCAGGGATAAATGTCCTCATATTTGAGCTTTCATATTAAGTTCCCGTAACTTAAAATGGAAATGAGCAAAATAGAGGCTCCTTTGAAAGAGTCTTTTAAATGCGTTTTTATTCCCTCACAAGGCTAATTCTATGCGTAAGATACTGACTTTTCTATTTTTTGTTTTGTTATCGGCTAGTCCATTGTTTGCGGGAGTTCCTGTTCCGGGAGATAAAGCTCCTAACTTTTCCTTGAATTCCATTAAAGGGGAGCCCCTGTCCCTGGATTCGCTTAAAGGCAAGGTGGTGCTGGTGGGGATGTTTCATATTTGCGCTCCCTGCATGAACCAGGCGCTGGAGCTCAATAAGGTCCGGGACCGGATCAAGTCCGATAAGTTAGTGGTATTGGGCATCAACACCAGCGGGGATTCGGAAAAAGCGGTGATGGACTATTTGAAGAAGTTTCCTGAGCCCGTAAAATTTCCTTATCTTCTGGATCCGGAAATGACCGTTCACAAGGCTTATAAACAAAGGGATATGCCGACCGTGCTGATCATCGACAGCGAGGGTGTTTTACAGGCCCGATCGCCATCGGTCGGTGCGGATCAACTGGTTTCGTACCTTGAAAAATTGCTTTAAGTCTTTGTAACTTCATACATGCCAGGCCCTGTTAAGGAGGGGCTGGTTTTTTTCCTTCCCAAAAAAATAAAGTAAAAGAAATTAATGATTTGCCAGACTGGGGCCGAATAGATAAGTGTTGATTTTTGTTTTACATGAACGAGAAGTGTTTTATTTGAAACTCATGCATAATTCGTCAGGAACCGGCAATTGAAGAGAGAATTTTGTAGAGGGGAGATATTTACAGGACAGTTGTCAAAGACCCTGTCAGGTCTCCTGGCTTTTGTTGTTATTCTCATTGGAGTGCCTGCCTGGGGCGAGGAGCAGGGAGCAAATGACTCCAAAGTGATTATGGCAAGTCCTTCCACAGGGACGGGTGTTGCCGATGTTAAATATCAGTTGCAGTTAAATTCTTTCAAGGTTCAGGCCAACGCCAAAAGGTTTTTCGACAAGTTGGTGAAAAAGGGATACAAGCCCTTCATGATTTTTGTCGATGAAGGAGAACCCTGGTTCAAGGTGCGGATGGGACCTTATCCCTCTAAAGCAACGGTGGACCAGCAAGCGGCGGAACTCAAGGAGAAACACGGCCTGTCTTCTTTGATTTTATTGGCAGATAAAAGCGGTTCTGTGTCCCCTATTGCTTTTTCCCCGAATAAAAAAACTGCCACGAAAAAAGTAAAAACCGATCCCTCCACCCTGAAAACCTCTTCAAAGCCGACAACACTTGAAACGGTGGCGCTGGAAAATACCGGAAGTCCTATTGATGTGGTTTTGTCTCAGTTTTTGGTCTGGCTTAAAGCATGGGAAAAAAAACAACTTGATTCCTATTTTTCGTTTTATTCCAGGAACTTTGAAAGCGGAGGGAAACCTTTTAACGATTGGCAACAAATACAGCGAGAGTCCCTGGATAAGATTCATCAGATAAAAATTGAAGTCGATGATCTTGAAATGTTGGAAAAAGAGAATACCATCGAAATTTCTTTTATAGAGCGCTATCAGTCTGATATGTATTCGGATATTCGGCGCAAAACCCTCGTGTGGAAAAAGGAAGAGGGAAGATGGAGGATTATCGGTGAATCCTCTGAACCTGCCTGATTGATGGTAAATTTTTTCAGTTCCCTGAACAGATGTAAATCCTCCTCTCCTCCTGCCGTGGTTTGAAAGCATGCAGTTATTCTATTTCGCCCGTATCGACATCCAATACGAAGACGCCAGCGCCCGGCACGTTCTGGAGTTTTGCCGCCAATTCGCCAACATGGGGCATTCAGTCACTCTATTTGTTCCCGCCCTGGGACCTCCTCGAACCGTGGAAAATGTTTCCGTAGTGTATGTTCCTTGTCTTTCAAGGAAACCTGCGGTCACTTTTTTTTCATTTTATTTATCCCTGTTTTTTTACTTCCTGTATTACGGATGTAAGTTGAAGCCGGATGTTGTTTATACCCGCCACCAGCAAATGGAAGGGTTGGTTACCTGGTTGCGGTATATTCTGAATTTCAAGTATGTGATCGAAGTCAATGGATTGTCTGCGGTGGAATTGAAAATCAGTGACAGTCCCAAATGGATTCGATTCATCACGCGCTGGATGGAATATTTCGTTTTTCGCATGCCTCATAAAATGGTGACATCCTCCGGGCAAATCAGGGACATCCTGTGCGAAGAATATAATTTGAAGCCGGATCATTTTTTTGCGGTGAGCAACGGTGCCAATCAGGATATCTTTCATCCTATGGATCAAAAAATGTGCCGGGAACGGTTGCAATTGGATGACGGAAACACTTATCTGATTTTTATCGGGTCGCTCAAAAAATGGCACGGTCTGCAACAGATTGTTCTGGCCATGCCGGAGCTGATCAAAAAATTTCCCAATATTCATCTCATGATTGTGGGAGAAGGAGAACAGCGGGCCGCAGTTGAAAAAGTGGTTGCGGATAACCATCTGAACGAACGGGTGACTCTTTTTGGCGAGAAAGCTTTTGAGGAAGTGCCTTATTATATTAACGCCGCCGATATTTGTTTGGGGTCGTTTATCGACAAACCGGGAATCTCTCCTCTAAAAATTTATGACTATATGGCTTGTGAAAAACCCATCGTCAGCAACGCCGTTGGCGGGATGGAGGATCTCTTTCAGGCGCACAAGGTGGGGTTGCTTGTAGAGTCTCAGGAACCGGAAGCCTGGGTGAAGCCGATCACCACGTTGATTGAAAATCCAGAATTAGCACGTGAATTTGGTAGAAATGGACGTCAGTCGGTTTTGAAGGAATTCAATTGGAAAAGCATTTGTGAGAGAATTGCCAAAATACTTGATTCCCTTTGATGTTCCCTATGACGGCACTCCGATTACTTGTTGTTCTTCTAATTGGTTTTCTTCCTGACCCCTCCTGGGCATTTGACTGGCGTGTGGAAGGCCGCGTCATAGCCGGAAGCTCCTATGTTTTTGAATCTCCCCCCAATCACAAAGACTTTGACAGCGAAGCGGAACTTCGTCTGGGCGTCCTTGGCAATGCCGTGCAAAAGGATACCTGGGCGCTGGATTATGAAGTAACCGCCGATGCCAGGTTGGCCGACGGTCCCAGTGTTCAGTCAGGGTTGCGGGATGAAACGGATGTCGATTTCTTTCGCGCCTGGCTCAGGATGGAAAACGAAAAAATAAATCTCCGTGGCGGGCGGCAGAAAATCCTGTTTGGGGCAGGAGCGATTTTTCGTCCGACCCTTCCGGCGGCAAATGAAAAATATAAATGTCAGAGTTGCCTTGCAATCGGCTTTCGTTGTCGGGACGGATTGCGGGTGAGGAGCCAGCGCTCGTCCTCCATGGAGGGATAGCCTATGGAAATGAACATCATGAACCGATCCAGTTGCGACTCCGGCAACGGGTATGTGCCGTAGCTTTCTGTTGGATTTTGCGTGGCGATCACCATAAATGGATCGTCCAGGGGATAGGTGGCGTTGTCCACCGAGACCTGTTTTTCATTCATGGCTTCGAGAAGGGCGCTTTGCGTTCGCGGCGTGGAACGATTAATCTCATCGGCCAGTACGATATTGGCGAACAACGGTCCCTTCTGAAAGTGAAACCGTTTTTCTTCCTGATCGTAAATGGAGACCCCGGTAATGTCAGTGGGTAGAATATCATTGGTGAACTAAATGCGGCGGAAATTCAGATCCAGCGATTTCGCCAGCGCCTGGGCCAGAGAGGTTTTGCCGACCCCCGGAACGTCTTCAATCAGCAGATGCCCTCGGGCCATCAGGGTGATCACCGCCAGTTGCACCGCATCGGATTTCCCAATGATAACGCTTTCAATATTTTTTGTTAAGCGCGCGATGGCATTCTGAGCTGAAATCATTTTCCAAGAGCCTCAAGGACTTTTTTCATATCGTCGAGCACCGCTTTGCGATTTTCCAACGTATAGAATCGGAGCAGGTATGCGGGATGAAAGGTCAGCATCAGCGGGATTCCTTCAAATTCGTGCCAGGTTCCGCGTTCCTTAAGGATCGGAACACTACGGCCCAGAAGTGTCGAGGAGGCCGGTTTGCCAAGAGCGACGATGACCTTTGGCTTGATTGCCTGTAGTTGCTTCAACAGGAACGGTTTGCAGGCTTCGATTTCATCCTTCTCCGGGTCCCGGTTGCCCGGTGGCCGGCATTTGACGATGTTGCAGATGTAAGTGTCTTGTTCCCGGTTCAGGTTCATGCCTTTTTCGATGATTTCCGTCAGCTTCTTTCCTGCGCGGCCAACAAATGGAAACCCCTGCTCGTCCTCATCTTTGCCCGGTCCTTCACCGACAAACACCAGGTCGGCGTTGGGATTGCCAGAACCAAAAACGATGTTGTTTCTTCCCTCGCTCAACTTGCACCTGGTGCAATCGCCCAATTCCGCTCGAACATTTTCCAGCAGACTGCCGACAACTGAAGCCGGGGTCGTTACGACCGGTTTTGCAGGGACTTGGGTATCCGGTTTCACCGCTTTTACCGGTTTTTTTGAGGAGGCCATATTCAGCTCGATTTGTTGGGGGATCTCGGTGTATCCATAGTCTTTTAAAAAAAGCAGGTAGTTTTTTAACTCCTGCAACAGCGCTGATTGTCTTGATGTGGGTTTCATGATAAAAAATGATAGCAAATGGCCTCAATCAAAACAATAGGGTAGGGGGTGAGCTTTGTTTAACCTGCTGAAAATAAATGAGTAAAATTATAAATTGTATCTTTGGGAATATTTCCCTTTGGGACGGGATCTTTATCCTTGATGGTAATTGAAACCTTGGATATGATGAGTCATACCTTGGTAGGCAGCGCGTTTTTTATTTTTTTGGTTATTGATAGTGAGAAAGTCTATAAAAATTATATTGGCACTCATTTTGTTTCTCCTGCTTGGGGTTTCGGGCGTCAATGCCTCCGTTTCTCATGACCACCATGAGGAAATTTTCGATTCCCCTTTTAATGCAGAATCGAAAAACCAGTCCCTGCACTGTCCTCTAGAAAAACGTCACCTCAATGGTCAGGTTTGTCCGCATCGCAACGCCCGGGACAATAAAAAAGAAGTCCGCATTGCGGCGGATTGTGGTGGGAGCCCCAATGCGGCGGTTCCTGCAACGCTGAATTTCAGCAAAAATAATGTTTTAATTGCAGTGGACTTTATCATTCCTGACTTTAAAAACACTGAAAATATTTTTGTTTCCTCCAACTTTTTTCAACCGCTATTTTCCGATCGAATCGACCATCCCCCCCGGTCTTAGTTGCTCATTCTCCGTTTAATTATTTAAACCCGCAAAATCGTTTGATTGGTCTCTTTTCAAAATCCAGAGCCTGCGTCAAACTTTCAGATTCAGTTGCATGGATCACCTTGCGGAAACTTCAGAATGAATGAAACTGCTCGCGACAGTTTGATCAATTTAAGGAAATGTATGTTGAAAAAAAATCTATTGTCACTGCTAATTGCTAATGCTTTCCTTTTGATTTTTGTGCCTTTATCTCAGGCCTATATAGGTCTTTGTTGTGCACACTGCGGCGGGAACATGCCTCTTAATATCACCGGCGGCGGCATCCCCGAAACGCACGAATTCCGGTTCAAGGTGAGCCAGATG
Organism: Nitrospinota bacterium; assembly: GCA_027619975.1. Classification (NCBI taxonomy): domain Bacteria; kingdom Pseudomonadati; phylum Nitrospinota; species Nitrospinota bacterium. The sequence goes on along the minus strand of JAQCGX010000045.1, from coordinate 3,302 downwards.
TTTATGGCGATGGGCTCGCTCAGGGACGGGACCAATGATATAGACAATGCGGATATATTGGGTTCGGCCAATGGCACCACTTTTGCGGTCGCGCCGGAAGAAATGCGGACCTATATGACGATGGGTTCTGTCGCCTACTCGTTCACGGATGATTTCGCCATGATGGCGATGATGAGCTATATCCGTAACGAAATGGATATGGAATTCAATGGCGCCTTGCAAGGGTCCACGGGCACCCGGGGGTTCACCATGACATCAGACGGTCAGAGTGATCTCACCGTGTTGGGCAAATACCGGTTCTTTACGGATGATCATCTGGCCCCAACTAAACAGGCGTCGGTGCTTTTCGGTCTTTCCTTACCCACTGGGGAAATCGAAAAGGAATTCACCAATAACCCTGTAGCGGGTCAGAACGGGACCATTCATCCGTTTAAAATGCAGACTGGCAGTGGAACCGTAGACCCTATCATCGGATTTACGTTTCAAGGTTCCACCGACCCCTGGTGGTATGGAGCCAATGCGCAGTTGGAAGCTCACGTTTATGATAACGACCAGGGATATCGTCGTGGCAGTGAATTGCGATATGACTTTTATGTCATGCATCAGGTGCACCACCGGTTCGTATTGCTGGGGGAGTTGCAAGGATGGTATGAGGGAACATTCAGCCGCGAACCCTACAGAGGCCGGATTCTCGGAGAGGGACATGCGGGGGGCAACCCGAACTCAGGATTCTTGAGCCCTTTATTTGACCCGCAGAACTACGGCGGTCATAAGGTGGCGGTCTCTCTCGGGTTCCAGTTTCAGCCGATTCCGTTGCACATCCTGGAGTTGGTCGCAACGCTTCCCATACATCAGGATTTGAATGGCCCGCAATTGCGTGACGATTACATGCTGCAATTGACCTATTATGTCGAGTTTCCGACAAAAAATAGTCGGCGTCATAAGGGGTTCAAACCGCCCAAAGAACTAGGATTTTAAGTAAGGGTGTTAACACATGAAATACTTGTTTTCAATAATGATTGCCATCACCGTAACGGCCTGCGCGGGCTCTCAATTGCCCGAGGCCGGCACGGCGGATGTCGAGCTGTTCAAAAAAAAGTGCACGACCTGTCATTCCTGGCCGCATCCGGCACGGCATAGCAAAGAGGAATGGGATCATTATCTTCCTCGGATGGAATTGCATATGAAGAAAAAGGGAATTCCTTTTTCTGCTGAGGAAAAGCAAGTCATACAAGGTTATCTATACCGCAACGCGAGATAGGAGATCCAAAATGAAAATGACCGCCAGATTTAAAATCACGCTGATAACGACAGCGCTTTTGCTGAGTAGCATGCATCCGTCTGTCTGGGCTCATCAGCAGGCGTTTGAAAATATGGGCATTTCCAAACCAAGAACGGAAAAATCCGCTCCCGGTTTTTCCCTTCAGGACACAAAAGGCAATAATGTCAATCTGGAAGACTTTAGTGGTAAGCCCATCCTGCTTAATTTTTGGGCCACCTGGTGTGAGGCGTGTAAAGAGGAATTGCCGTCCATGCAGCGGCTCTATGAGGCGCTCTCCAGCCAAGGTGTTGAGGTGGTGGCTATAGCGATTGATCGTCAGAATTTCGATCGAGTCAAAAAGTATGCCGAGGAGTACAAGCTGACCTTCCCGGTTTTGTGGGACCCTGAACAAAAAGTTAGAAAACATTATTATATAATGGGGCTTCCGACGACTTATCTGATTGGTCCCCATGGTAAATTAAGAGGTTTTGCCTCAGGAGCCAGAGTTTGGGATAGCCCGGACTTGATGCAAGCTTTGATTTCCCTGAAGGATTGATAGTTGAGCCGCAATTTGTTTATTGTCATGAAACGAGAACTGAAGCGATTTTCCTTTTTGGTAATTTTCTTTTTACCGGCCTTACTCCTTTCCTCCTCTCATGCGCTTGAGAGCGTGGAGCAGATCATCCGTGACCTGGACGCGCATTATTATTACCCTCAGCAACACGGGCTGAAAAAACTTTCTGTTCAAATTGACTGGGAACAGTTGGATGTGGTTTCAGGCAGTGGCAGGTATCTGAAAATCCCGCCAGTGACTTTCTTTTGGGAAAAAAGCGCAGGGTCGAAAGGGGTTTTTACACTGGCTGATAGTTCTGTCGAAGTGTCATTGGAGCGCAAGAGGGAAATATTACAGATGCTACAAAACTATCAGGAAGTAGTGATTCCCCAGACTCTTGCGGAGAAATTGTCCAACTATAGAGGCCAGATCAAAACTGCAAAGAAGGGCAGGCGATTGCTTGCATTTTCCGCGCTGAACCCAGGTGCCGCCGTTAGTAAATATGATTTGCTGGTTGATCTGGAGCAGAAAAACGTCAAAAATTTTTGGATGGAACGGAATGCTGCACCTGTATCCATCAAAAGTGATGTTCGATACACCCGGAAAGAAGGGAAATGGCTGACTGCCGAAAGCCAGTCCAAATTCCAGGTGGATGGCGTGGATTATAGCGAGACCACCGAGTTTGTTTATCGCCGCATCGATAATTTATGGATGATGGGTAAAATGACTCAGATTGTCAAAACCAATGACAGAATCATCCAGTCGTTTATTTTTCGGTTTCGCGACTATCAAATCAATTGATTCCAGCCGTTTATCTCCTCTTAGAGAAACCGGTTTCCTGCCAAAAAGGGGATGGAAATCTTGTCTTTTAAATTTACGTATAAAGTTAAGGTAAAAACTAAATAGTTGAAAGAAAATAAGTTATAAGCCTATTTTTCAAATATTTCTGATTGTGTCTACCCTGTGCTTTGGTTTATAATCTTTTCACAGGATATTCTTACTTTGGTGGAGGAAGGATATGTCAGGTTTAAAAAGTGCCTGGGAACTCAGTCTTGAAAAATCAGACAAATTGGTTCCTGAGCTTAAGGGCAAAAAGCAGCTCGACGAAAAAAGTAAAAACGAAATCAACGAAATTCGCAAGGAGTACAAAGCAAAAATTGCGGATAAGGATGTCACGGTTCAAGGCAAGTTGAAAAATCTGTCGGATCGGGTGCCTCCTGAAGAGATGGAATCGGTTTCTGATGAACTGATGCGGGAATTCGTCGAGGCAAAAAAAGCGTTGGAAGATGAGATGGAAAGCAAAGTTGAAGCGATCCGTCAACGATCCAATTGAAGTAAATGAATTAACTTCACACCTTCTCCCCCAAAAAATAATCCTGGTATTGTCGGCTTGATCCGTCTGGCGCCATCCCTTTTTCTAAAATAAGGGCATCTCTAAAAATTAGTTTATTACAGGAAATCGAACACTGTACAAGGATTTCTTATATT
>JAQCGX010000044.1 GCA_027619975.1 Nitrospinota bacterium | reverse complement strand
TAGGATATCTCTAAAAATTGACTAAATGCTCCTAATCGTCAACTTAAGGAGATGGCTTTGTTTTAGTGGAACAGGCTTTCCAGCCTGTTCGCACGGGCTAGAAAGCCCGTGCCACCAATATAAGAAATCCTTGTACAGTGTTCGATTTCCTGGAATAAACTAATTTTTAGAGATGCCCTTTACTCAATCCAAAATAAACGTCACCGGGCCGTCGTTGACGAGCTCCACCTTCATATCTGCGGCAAACTGGCCTGTGGCCACCTTGCATCCCGTTTCAGTGATCGCTGAGATATACCGTAAATAAAGAGTTTCCGCATCCTCGGGCCGGGCGGCTCGATCGAACCCCGGACGCCGGCCTTTTGAACAGTCCCCCGCCAGGGTGAACTGTGACACGACCAGAATCTCTCCGCCAATGTCCTTGCAGGACAGGTTCATTTTCCCGGCATCATCGGGAAAGATGCGCAGGTTTACTGTTTTGTCGGCCAAAAAATCAGCTCTTGATATCGCATCGCCTTTTTCCACGCCGAATAGTACCAGAAGGCCTTTTCCTATTTTGGCGATCTCCTTACCCTCAACGCACACCGAAGCGCTTGAGACTCTTTGCAATACCAGTTTCATGGTTCAGGAGGAATGGAAGGGGTTGCTGGTAAAATCATCTGGCATTGAAGAAACGGGAGGAACTCCCATCCGACCCGATCAAGACTCTCACTTCCCGATAACAATGCGGACAGCGGCCCTCGTAGGCGTTCTTTTCCTTGTTGATATAGATGCGCCGGTAGACGTTGCAGCAATCAAAAAGAATTCCAAGAAATTTTTTCTTCTCCGGCATCACTCACCCATCACGTGCCCGATTCGAACCTGGTTCTCGATAGCACACTGAATAATTCAAATTGAACGCTCATTTCAATGCCTCCAAGGCTCTCACTTTCGATTCTTTAAACGACTGATGCGGGATGTGCATCGCCTTGGTGATTTTCCGTATCTGCTCGGATTCCTCATGTGAGATGCGACCATCGGCGGCGGCGATCGCAAAAAAACAATCGATCAATTGCACCCGCTCTTTGTAAGGGATGATCTGGTTGGTCTCGGTGACCACCTCATGAAAATCGAATCCGTGCCTGGCCTGTTCTTCGATGACCGCAAGAAGAATTTCCGACTCCTGCTTCGGGAATGAAAATGTACTCTTTAAAACTTTTGCGAGCGCGACTTTTTCCACGTCCTCGAAAATGTCATCCACCTGCGCAACGGAAGACAGAAGCGTGCCCAGCAAACAGATGTGGTAAATTTCGTCATCCGAAAGGTTGATCGTGCAACCGCTTTTCGCGCTCCGCAATTCGATTTTCTTAAACACCTTGCGCTTGAAATATTTTTCCAGCTCCGGATCATTCTGCCGAGTGTGGGAGAAAATCGTGCGTTGAAACAGGTTGCGGATTCTTCCCAGAGACCGGGTCGTTACAGAGGATTTCTTCAGCCAGGCGTTGAACTGAGCCACAAGCGCGAGTTCATCCTCGCTCTTTTTTTTCTTAGTCCCGGCCATTGTTTCCATGGCTTCAATGATTTCCTGCTTTTCCTCCAACGAAGATAATTCCGCGATGAGTTGACGGAACAATTCTTCCCGGCGTTTTTTCGAGACGGGGGCATCCAGGTAGGGCCGCAATGCTTCCACATCCTTTTTATCCAGATCAAACTTCCTGATAAAGGACTTGAGAAGATTGAGTTCCGAATGCGTCATTTCGCCGTCAGCCCAGGCGACGGTGGTCATCACTTTTAAAAATGTCAGATTTTTAAAATAAGACATGATTGAATTTCGAAATATTCCTTCAGTTTATTTGAACCGGTTCAGCCACAATTTCCCCTTCCGGTCGCTGGAGCCGATGCCCAAAATATCCAGATAACCATCGTCATCGATATCCCCGAACGCCATCTCCATCAACTGCCTGGAACGGGGCAATCGTTTTACAGTTTCAACCGAAAACTTCCACTCCCCCTGTCCTTGCAAGTAATGGGTTGTTCCTTCACTCAAAATCAAAGCGTCGGGAATGCCGTTTCCATTGGCATCCAGCAAATACACGCGGGACACAGACGTCTGGGGCAAAACCTTGTGCGAACGCTTGGTAAAACGTCCTTTACCGTTATTTTCGAGAAAATAACTGGTCTCTTGGGAAGGGGCTCGATCCTTGGAGAAAATCTGGCGGTTGATTACAATAAAATCGTTGTCCCCATCGCCATCGAAATCCGCCCAATCGCCATGAATGGTCTCATCCTTTATATCGGGGAGATTGCCAGCCGTCCTATCGGTAAATTTTCCCAGGCTGTTGTTGAATAACAAACGGTTTCTTGCGTTAACATAGATCAAAAAAATGTCTCGCACTCCATCGCCGTCATAATCCGCAAAGAAAGCGCCTGCAATTCCTGGCGGCAACGGCGGCAACAATATGTCAGAGAGATCTTGAAAATCCCCTTTGCCATTATTGATAAAGATTTGCGCTTGCAACCTGTCTGGACTGCCATCCGGTTTTAAAACCTGTTCTCCATAAAAATACAGATCCAGATCGCCATCCTGGTCAAGATCAACCACTTGCACGAATTCAACGCCCTGTCTTATTTCTGGAAAAATGGTGTCGACCTTTTCGTAATAATACCCCTTTTTATTATTAAACAGAAGGCTGGCGAAATGCTTCCCCCCCTCTTTTTGGATGATGATGAGATCGTCAGCGCGGTCCTGGTCAAAATCTCCGGCGCTGAAAAAAAGAATTTCTCCCTTTGGGGTTTTAACGATTTTATTTTCCCTCGGAAAATCAAACCCGCGCTTTTTGTTGTTGATCAACAACAAAATTTGCGACGGGTTGCCTTCATCCACCTGATGGAGAATAAGGTCCTGGAAAGCGTCGCTGTCCACATGAGCAAACTGCGCGTTTTGGATGGACCCGGAAACCTTTGGAAGATGCCCTTGCGTGATATCCACATAATGCTGACTATAAGAGTCCTTAGCCAGCAACTGATTTTTAGAACATCCCGAAAAGCATGGAATCATCACCCCTAGAATGACCAGAACCCACATCCGGTTTTTAGAAATATTCATTACATGCATTCAGCTAATCCTTTTGATTAAGAAATCGGTCACGCAAATCCATTTCATAGACACTCAATTCTCCGCGCTCCCACTTTACCGGAAAAGCACTTTGAAATCCCTTTTGAAACGCCTCTGCCACCTCTTCAAACCTGACTTCCTTTTTGCAAAGTTGATTTAATGAGATGGTATTGCGTTCAAGAATTTTCAAATTGGCTTCCCGTATTTGCGGCAGATTAAAGCGAAACAGGGAATTCATCAACTCCCGGTCGCAATCTATCCACAAAGAACCCTGTTGCAGAAACGAACGGCTCTTTCTGCGCTGGGCACTGCCGATCAACTTTTTATTATTAACGGTTATTTCACAATGATTCAATGATGAAAAGCAGGAAGGCGATCTTCCATTCACGGAAACCCCGCGATTTTTGGCCATTGCGGCATCCTCGATGCCCATCTTGCCGAGGGAAAGGAGAAGGGCTTCTGATACTACCTGAAACGCAGAACGTAAGTTGGGAGGAAACCGAGGGTGCGGAATGGGAGCCACCAGACTGTAAGTCAGCTCCTTGTCATGCAAAAGAGCCCTGCCGCCGGTGGGACGTGAAACGACCGGAATTCCGAGAGAACGGCAACGATTCATATCTAAATCCCGGCAGCTATCTTGTGAATACCCGGTGGTGACAGTCGGCTGTTGCCAGCCGTAAAGCCGCAATGTGGGCGGAGCCTTGCCCTGACCACAGGCCTCGAGAATCGCTCGGTCCGTGGCCATATTCATGGCGCCGTCACCCGTTCCATCTTCGATCAACCGCCACACTTCCATTTTCCGGCTCCGTAAACTATTTTCCACATTCTGCTTCGAAGAATTTTGCTTTGACTCATTCGACAGCTTCTTTTAGTATCAATGATTAGCGCCCTAGATATTACTATTTCCGGGCAAAATCCGATTATTCCGTATATTTTATAATTTCATAATGAATTCTCTCATATCAGCCACAAAAACAGCAACCTCCCTGTCGATGAGTTTGCTATTCACTCTGGTTACTTTCGTTGAGCCTGGTGTGGCTTATGAAACCTTTACTTCCGGGTCCCCTGCATTAAAATGTCAGACCACCTGTCATCAGGCAGAAAATTTGCTGAAGACCCACAGGGAAAAAGAGAATAAAACCGAATGCCGGAGTTGCCATGTAGGCGACCATCCCTCAAGGGCACAATCTCCGTTTCAGTCTTTAGAAAAAGTCAGAAAGACATCAGTGTCTCACTTGCGTCCTGCATTGCAACGGGTCTCGACGGTCAAAAAGGATTCTCAAAAAACAACCCCTGCCAAAACAGAACCATCTCCGGCCCCATCGAAATATCCCGACATGGCCTTCATTTCCGCCGGTGAATTCATCATGGGGTCCAACGAACGCTGGGACGATGAATCGCCAGAACACATTGCCTCAACCGATGCGTTTTTCATCGACTTGTATGAAGTCACCAATGAAAATTACAAAAATTTCGTTGACGCAACTAAAAGAGAGACCCCCTACCACTGGCCGAACGGAGAAATTGCCAAGGGAAAGGAAAAACATCCTGTCGTTTATGTCAGCTGGTTTGACGCCAGGGATTATTGCGAATGGTCCGGCAAACGGCTGCCCAACGAACAGGAGTGGGAGAAGGCCTCGCGCGGAGAAGAAGGGTTCACCTATCCCTGGGGCCATGAGTGGACACTCGACAATTCCAACAACCCTTACAAAAATTCCATCGGAACGGAGCCTGTGGGATCTTACCCAAAAGGAAGAAGCCCTTATGGGCTATACGATATGTCGGGAAATGTGTGGGAATGGGTGGACAGTTACTACCTCCCGCATCCGGGAAACACCGTTCAACGGGCGGAATATGGAAAAGACAAGCGAATTCTCAAGGGAGGGTCCTGGTTTGATTGCCTATCTTATGGATGCGGCTTGAGTGCGCCGACTTTTAATCGTAGTTTCTTCACCCCTGAAGTCAGAAACAACAGCTTTGGGTTTCGTTGTGCGAAATCCCCCTAATCCTCACAGAATCAAAAAAGGTTTCGCAAAGTGACCGAACAAAATTTAAAAAATTTGGAAGAGTCAACCGTCAGCCTGCCTCGAAAAATCATCGTTTTGATTTTTATAATCGGCTTTTGGGTTTTCTTTTATTGGTACTGGGGTTCCCACCAAACACCCCCCTCCCCTAAAGAACTCTCAGAAACGCAACAAGAAATTCCTCCTGGGTCATCGAGCCCATAATCGTTGGCTCCAACCCTGCCTGATTATAAAATCCACCCATGCGATTTTATATTGCGCAGGATCACCAGCTTCCATATTCTTTTCTATTTAGCTTTTCATTGCCAATCAGCAAATCCAAAGACTCGCGCCTATGCCGCAAAATCAATTGGCTATTTTCACTTTCACTAAGAAGTAGTTTCGTTTCGGGAATGCGTTTCAGGTCTTGTGGTTTTTTCTGGGATTCCGGATCTTCCCAAAGAGTTGGTTTTTGAAGCTGACTCAGGGCCGACCCCAAGGGATGAAAGATGAAATGCTTGGAACTTTTCGCCTGCTTCAATTGCAAGTCGAGTCGTTCCTGGAGAACAGGTTTTATCTTCGGAACGGGTCTTTTAAGGTGCTGGAGAAAGTCCGCCTGAACAACCTGCCTGGAGGGAGATTGAAACTGCTGGATATCAAAACCCCTGCCTGCGAACACCAGCGGCTTGTCCACCACAGCCGTGGGCTCACGAACACCCTTCACGGTAACTACTGGGGTCCTTGCCTCCAAGAGTGGTCGCTCGAACCGGTTCATAGCCAGATATTCTTTATCGCTCTTAAAGGTAAATCCTTTTTTATCCTCTTTAACCGAGGAACTAGCCGTTGCGCCTGGCGCAGGTTCACTTTGAACAGGTTCAATCGCTTGTTCTTGCCTGGCCGGCTCCGGTTTATTTTTATCTGGCGATGGCCTGGTTTCCAGTTTCTCAGAAGGGGGCGCTACCGGATTTTCCTGGGAAATTCCTGAGGATGCCATTGTCTCCGACCCTTGTTTTTCTTTTTGATTAAGAAAAAAAGTGATAACAGCAACCCCAAAAAGAACAAAAAACACAGCCAGCACATAGCGCTTCGATTTAGAAACGGATTCGCTATTCAGATCCGCAACTGCATTTGTGAAATGACCCGGTGTTTTGAGAGCATTCAACATGACCCTGGTCCCGTTGACCGCCATAATTTTATCGGCCGCCTGTTTTTTGACGGTGAGGTATTTCGACAAACTGTTTGTTTAAAACAATTTAAAACTGGCATGAGGCTTGCTTTATAAATAGTTGTTTCCATTTCAGGGCCCTACCGGCTATTATCAACCACCGCAAAATCCAGACATTCAGGAGCTTTGACATGCCAAAGAATTTTAAAACTTTGTTGCCTCCAAAATTCATTCGACTTATGGAACATAAGTTGGAAACCGGCGAAATGACCCCCGAGGAATGCAAGGAAATCATCAAGGAAATGATGCTTCGGGAATATGAGCTGAAGCAGGACGAAAAACAGCAGATAAATTGGGAAGCCCTGGCTTTCTGGCTCCAGGACCGATGCCAATCATTCTTTAAACAACTTTGGACTCGGCCATCCACTGAATCCACTTTGGAAATAGAAGAACTTTCCGGGACCGTTCGACCACGACATATTTAACGGTTGGTTTTGACCTGCGGTTTTCTCCCAGAAAAATCCTTGAGCTCGGCTTTCACCTAAAAGCCGCTCAAGAATTTTCCTGTCCGCTCTACCTGTTTGCAACCCGAATCACTTGCCCACTAAATCCTTCGCCGCATCGCCAGCTTTTTGCATAGAGTCATCGATTTTTTCTCCCGCTTTCTCTGCAGTGCCTTTTTCCTTGCAGCCGGAAATTCCCATCACAAAAATCGAGATGGCCACCATCAAAATTGCTTTCTTAAATAGTTTCATATTTCTCTTCTTTTTTATCATAACTAGCTATCTTATTGTTATTAAACCATTACTTCTAACATAACATAATTTATGGAACGTCCTATCATATTATTGTTATACTCCCGGGATATAACAAACCAGCAAAGCCTCTGTTTGCATAGACTTTTTCATCCAAATATTAATTATTGGCCTTGCAAGGAAAACTCATCGAATCCACCTTTCAGGATGGCCTGTCATGAATAAAATTTTAACGGTTTCCACCCTGGCGGCAATTTTCTTCAGCGGATGGATCGCCGCCCCTGCCCTGGCGTTGTCAGACAGAGACCAGGCTCAAGCCCATTACCATCAGGGCGATGACTTGATCGATGGCGGAAAGTTTGAAGAGGCCGTTAAAGAATTCAAGGAATCCATCCGGCTCAACCCCAACCATTTTGAATCTCACAACAACCTGGGCTTTGTGTATTCCCAGATGGGACGCTATTGGGAAGCCGTCAACGAATACCGGCAAGGCGTTCGCATCCGGCCTGACAACGCCGTCGTCCAAAACAACCTGGGTTTCATGTACAACAAACTGGGTCTTTATGAAGATGCTATTCAGCACCTCAAGGAATCAATCCTTCTGGACCCTGAATATGCAGTGGCCTATAACAACCTGGGCTGGACTTATAATCAACAAGGTAATTTTAAGGAAGGGATTTTGGTTCTTGAAGAAGCCATCCGCCTGGCCCCCGAACATGCTGACGCCCACAACAATCTGGGCTGGGCCTATAATGCTGAAAATCAATATGAGCAAGCCGTTCCCATCCTCGAGAAATCCATCCGCCTGAACCCTGAATCGGCTTATTCCCATAACAATCTCGGCTGGGCCTATATCGGCCTGCAACGTTATAAGGAAGCGGTCTCCTCCTTTAAGGAGACCATCCGTTTGAATCCTAAACTGGAGCTTCCTTACAGCAACCTCGCCCAGCTTTACGATCAAATGGAAGAAGGAAAAAATGCCATCTTCTATGCGGAAAAATGGGAAAAGGTTGCGATCGAAAACGGGAACATAACACAGCTCAGAAAAGCCACCGAACTTTCCGTCAAACTTCAGAAAAAATATAAAGACACTGTAGATGAGTTGGTACGATCCCCAGCAGAGTTATCCAGGTAAAGCCCGGCAGATTTGAAGGAAAATAATAAGCTTGCTATTTAGACCATCCCCCACTATAAAATGACAGAGACATCGGATAACCGACCGGGTTCTTTTACAGGATTGATGGGAAGTTACGGGTTGCTTCGTACACCCTTTCCGCAACGTGTGACAGATATTTTCCCTTGAAATAATTGAGGTTTCATATATTCAAGGGTTCCGGTTTGACTTTATTTCCGAGACCTTGATAGACTGTGCTTGATTTAAGGTTGTTCCTCGCTATTGATATCCCGAACTCCGCCAGGGGCAAAATTACCGAGGCGCAAAGCTTCTATAAAGCCTTGAATCTGGACGCCGCCTGGGTCAAATCGTCCAATATGCACCTGACCTTAAAATTTTTGGGAAACACGCAACCCGGTTTGATCCCGAAGATAAAAAGTCGTATAGCAGAAATAGCCAAGGCAACGCCGCCTTTTTCCATAACCTTGGGGAATGTGGGTGTGTTTCCTGATCTTTCCCGGCCCCGCGTTTTATGGGTCGGCATAGTAGAAGCGGAGGGTCGTCTGAGCTCTCTGAAGGAAAAAATCGAACAGCAGATGACGCAACTGGGTTTCCCCGCGGACAAAAAACAGTCGGTTCATCACCTAACACTGGGACGCATTAAGTCCGGCAAGGGTATGGAGCGTTTGAAAAAAGCAATCGAATCCGCTCACCCCATCAACATGAATACGTTTGAAGTGTCATCGGTCCAGTTGATAAAAAGTGAGTTGACGCCGAAAGGTTCCATATATACCGTTCAGGAAGAATTTATCTTTAGCGGGCCAATCACCCGTCACTAAATAAAATCGATTTCAAACCCGCTTGATCGAACCAAAAATTTGAGTCGGTCAAGCCAAGGAGGATCAATGGGGTCAAACGATAGAGAAAAAGCCCTGGAGCTGGCATGCTCACAGATCGAAAAACAATTCGGTAAAGGTTCGATCATGAAGCTGGGCCAGGCCGAAAGCCAGAAAGGCATTCCAGTCATTTCCACCGGGTCCATATCGCTGGACTACGCACTGGGTGTCGGCGGGGTTCCCCGGGGTCGCATCATCGAAATTTACGGCCCCGAAGGTTCGGGGAAAACCAGCCTCACTCTGCACATCATCGCCGAAGCGCAAAAAGCCGGAGGCGTGGCGGCGTTCCTCGACGCAGAACATGCGCTGGACCCAAAATATGCCAGCGCTCTGGGCATCGATCTCGACAATCTGCTTTTGTCCCAACCCGACACGGGTGAGCAAACACTGGAGATCGCGGAAGTCCTGATTCGCAGCGGCGCCGTCGACGTGATTGTTGTGGACTCGGTCGCCGCGCTGGTTCCCAAGGCGGAACTGGATGGCGACATGGGTGATTCCCACATGGGGCTTCAAGCACGGCTCATGTCTCAGGCCATGCGTAAACTGACAGGCGTGATCAGCAAGTCCCACACGTGCCTCATTTTCATCAATCAAATCCGCATGAAAATCGGCGTGATGTTCGGCAACCCCGAAACCACCACCGGCGGCAACGCGCTCAAATTCTATTCGTCAGTCCGCATGGATATTCGCCGCATCGCCGCCATCAAGGATGGAGACAAAGTGATCGGTAACCGGACGCGGGTGAAAATCGTCAAAAACAAGGTCGCCCCACCCTTTCGTGATTGCGAGTTCGACATCCGCTATGGCGAAGGAATTTCAAAAACCAGTGATCTGATCGATCAAGCCGTGACGCATGAAATCATCAACAAAAGCGGCACCTGGTTTTCTTACAACGAGACCAGAATCGGACAAGGACGGGAAAACGCGCGCAAGTTTCTTGATGAGCACCCTGAGATGTACACGGAGATTGATCGAAAATTGAGGGAAAAGCTGAACCTGCCGGTGTCCGCTGAACAGGAGCCCTCCCCTAAGGAAGCCGACGCATCGAACGATAAAGAAAAAAAAGCGGCCAAAACCGCATGAACTGAATTGAGATTTAATGCTCGACCCTGATGAACTTAAAAAAGCTCAGAGCACCGCCCTGAAATATCTATCTTACAGGGACCGCAGTGAGTTTGAGATCAGGGAGCGCCTGGGTCAAAAAGATTTCCCCCAGGCCACGGTTCAGGAAACCGTTAGCTGGTTGAACCGGCTCGGCTATCTTAACGACGGGCGATTTGCGTTGAACTGGAGCCGGTCACGCATCTCCACAAAAAAATTTGGCGAATACCGGTTGCGAAGAGAACTATCAGCCAAAGGTCTGACAACCGAAACCATCGATCAAACGATGCAAGTCGTTTATTCCGAATTCAGCGAATGGGAACTCGCCCAGTCCCTGGCGCAAAAAAAACTTTCCCAACTCAAAGGTGTCGATCCAAAATCCAAAAGTCGACGCTTGGCCCAATACCTTCAGCGGAAAGGATTTCCATCCGACACGGTATTTAAAACCGTAAATCAGTTGATTCCAAATAGCTACGATCGTGAATATTCTTCCAGCTAAATCCGGTTATCGGTCAGATGTTCAACTGGAAACGGGCGCAACCCGCTTTCAGGATTGACTCCTATGGAAACACTATTTCAATTATCCACCCCTTTTGCCGCATTCGCCGCCTTTTTATTTGGCCTGGCCATTGGTAGCTTTTGCAACGTCTGCATCTACCGTCTGCCAAAAAAAGAATCGGTGGTTTTTCCCGCTTCCCACTGCACATCCTGCGACACGCCCATTCAGGCTATAGACAATATTCCGGTATTGAGCTATCTTTTTTTGGGAGGCAAATGCCGAAACTGCAGTCAGAAGATTTCGATCGTTTACCCTTTGATTGAAATCGTGACAGGGTTATTGCTGGCGGCAATTTTCATCAAGTTCGGCGTTACCTGGGAATCTTTGATCTATGCGATCGTCTGCCCGACCCTTGTAGTGATCACGGTTATCGATTATGAACACAAAATCATTCCCGACCGCATCACCCTTCCCGGAATGGTTTTTGGCCTGGCGGCGGGAAGTTATTTAGTAGGTCCCATAAATGCGGGCCTCGGTTTTCTGGTCGGCGGCGGGTTGTTTTACTTGATCGCCATTGTGAGTCGTGGCGGCATGGGCGGCGGTGACATAAAATTTATTGCGGCGGCGGGAGCCTTGCTGGGCTGGCAACAGGTGCTGTTGGTCATTTTTCTGGGGGCCATCCTGGGGTCGATAATCGGTTTGATCCTAATGGCCGCACAGAAAAAGGACCGCAAAAGCCAGATTCCGTTCGGTCCGTTTCTGGCTTTGGGAACGCTCATTGCCATTTTTTTCGGAGAGGATCTGCTTCGCCTTTATCTGATGACATTAACCAATCAATTCTGAGTCCTCCGGTCTAGAATTGTTATAAACGACAAAAAAGGTGCAGAGTAATGGATAATAAAAATTCTAACATTGAGAATACGTCCGAGGGCAATACCGAAAAAGGATTTGAGCACCAGATCGCCCAACTGAAAAATACAGTGAAAAATATCTCTTCCGAACTCGAAACCATCAAACAGAATATTCAAACGCGGAAGACCGAGAACACAACTTTAAAAATCCTGTTTTACACCGGCCTCATCGTTTTGTTACTCGGCTTTCTTTATACAAACTCCACCCTGCAACGCGCGCAGATGGATAGTCTGGAGTCCAGCATCCATACTCTGCAAACGCTCATGAATCGAGAACTGATGTCGGTGGAAAAAAATGTCTACGGCCAAATCGACCGGCTTGAAAAGAACTCTGAGGAAAGTTCAAAGAGTAATTTACAGGAGCGACTGGAGAATATGTCACTGGCCCTCTCCCGGCTGAGCCCTGGCGATGCAAAAACCGCTGAGCTCATTGACCGGGTCAAAAGGGATTCGCTGGAATTGAGCCGGGAGTATGCAGAGCACCAAAAATTGTTAGCAACCGGGCGGGATAATACCAATGGAGAAGTCCCCCGTGCCTTTGAGAACAAGGCTTTTGGAGGCAATTGAATGAATTCAAAGCATTATTAGTGAAGAAGTTCAGCCGGCAGGTTTTTCATCAAACGCCCGAACACCGCCCTTTGCCCCGTTCCTCTTGCGACGATCAAGGCTCCCTGAATTTTTGCAACTGCCTCTTCAGCCCTTAAAAGGGACTCTTTCGGTTCAATCCGATATTCGACCAGAACCCCCGCGATTGCCTCGATCCATTTAATCAAAATCCTCTTGATCTGATCCTGGTATATAGAAAAAGCGTTTTCAGGAACCAAGGCTCCTATAAGGCATCCGGTTTTTCCCCCTTCATACATATCGTTAACAGTGATCATCATATTTTTGATTTTTTGTTTTGGTCTTCCCTTACCGCCAAGGGGAACGATCAGGTTCTGATCATTCCAGTCCTCCACGAATCTGAGAACGTCTTCCGCCATTTGAATTTTTCCGCCTGGAAAATGATGGTACAGGCTCGCCTTCCCCAATCCCGTTTCCTCAGAAATTACAGCTAGCGTCGCTCCATCAAACCCCGATCGCCGAAAAATAGAGAAAAGTTTCAATAGCAGTTCTTCACGTTTTAATATTTTTGCTGACATGTAACACTCCCATTTATACAAATAATGTTAGACCATTCGGTTTATATAATCAATTGCTTATTGAATTCAAAAGTAGAATATCAATCATATAAAGCGTTTTATCAAGTTTTCTTAAAAAAATAATTCAAATTTTTCTTGACTCTCCCAAAAACTACACATATATTGTATACCGAACGATCGGTACATATAAAATATAAAACTTAAGGAGAGAAATCATGAAAACAGCAATCATCGTTATGTCAGACCCAAAATCAGGTGACGAGGCATTCGGAAGACTTTTCAACGGACTTGCCACCGCCTATGAAAGTAAAACCCAGGGTGATGATGTCACTGTGGCTTTTTTGGGAGCCGGGTCGCGTTGGCCTGAAATTGTCAGCAAAGCGGATCATCCGGCCCATGCGCTTTTTGAAGAGATCAAAGGTTCCATCGCCGGGGTGTCCTGTGGTTGTGCGGATGTCTTCGGCGCATCCGAGGGCGTTAAAGCGTGCGGTGTGAATTTGCTCAAGGACAATCCCATTCCCGGCACGAATGGCGTTGCCAGCCTGCGCA
This sequence comes from Nitrospinota bacterium, assembly GCA_027619975.1. Classification (NCBI taxonomy): domain Bacteria; kingdom Pseudomonadati; phylum Nitrospinota; species Nitrospinota bacterium. The sequence continues at coordinate 4,600 of JAQCGX010000044.1, read as the reverse complement.
AATACGTCAAAGAGGGTTACACGATTTTATCTTTTTAAAAATAACAGAGGGCAACGGGGAGCCTCCCAGGCGAGGCTCCCCTCCCCTTTTATCCATAGCACTTTAGAACATTGGAGAAAGTCATGATTGAAAACTTTACTGAACTCGCATTTACAGAAAGCGTCAAAGCTCAGCAGGAAAAATACGGATCGCGAGCCGCCTATTCAAGAATGGAACAGGGAGGAGAATTCCGCAATCAATTGACCTGGCAGGAACGCGGGTTCATCGAATCAAGAGATAGTTTTTATATGTCTTCTGTCGGTGAAAACGGTTGGCCCTACATGCAGTTTCGCGGTGGTCCCAAAGGGTTTCTGAAAGTGTTGAACGACAACACCCTGGCCTATGCCGATTTTCGCGGCAACGGACAGTACATCAGCACCGGGAATTTCAACGCCAATAATAAAACCGTGCTGTTCCTCATGGATTATACGAAACAGCAACGCCTGAAAATCTGGGCTGAGACGAAAGTCATCGATGCAAGCGATGACTCCGAGTTGTTAAAACAACTCAGTGATCCGGACTACAAGGCAAAGGTTGTGAGAATCATTACCTTTAAAGTTCACGCTTTCGACTGGAACTGCCCGCAACATATCACGCCCCGATTTACGGCTGAAGAGTTCAAAAAATCCGGGGTGTCGTGAAGAGGCTGTTCAATTAAAAATGGCGTCGATTTTTTCCTGCTGGTCGGGGCTGGGTTCCCATCCCACGGAACCCAGGTTTTCTTCCATCTGGCGTTCATTCTTGACGCCCACCAGCGCCGTGGCCAGGCCGGGTTGGCGGGTCACCCAGTTGATGGCCATCTGGCCACAGGTTTTACCTGCGGCTGTCGCCACTTCTTTAAGCTTATTCACCTTGTCGATATTTTTTTCGTAGCCCTCACCTGTGAATGTGCCGATAATGCCTTTACTGCGCCAGTCTTTGAATTGGGTGGTTTTGTCGTATTTCCCGGTCAACACGCCGGACGCCAACGGGCTGTAGGCGATGATCCCGATCTGGTTTCCAATGCAGAAAGGCACGGTTTCCTTCTCGATGGAGCGCTCAAGTAAACTGTATTCCGGTTGCAGGGAAACGATCTTTCCGACCTTCAGGCATTCCTGCATCTGCGCTACCGAATAATTGCTGACGCCGATATGACGGATTTTTCCCTGCGCCTGAATTTCTAAAAGCGTTTGCATGGTTTCTTCCTGCGGGGTGTTCACGTCCGGCCAATGCACCTGATAGAGATCGATGACATCGGTCTGCAAGCGGCGCAAACTCTGCTCGATCTCCTTCAAGATGGACTCTCGGGTAGCATTTTTAGTGATCGCCCCCAATTGTTCCTTCTCCCACACCAGTCCGCACTTGGTGGCCAGAATCACTTTATCGCGTACCGGTTTGAGGGTCTTCCCCAGCAACTCCTCGGAATGGCCGAAGCCGTAAACCGGGGCGGTATCGAAAAAATTGATGCCCAGATCGACGGCTTTCAAAATGGCTTTACAGGAGGGGTGGTCCCCCTCTGAACTCCAGAATGGAGCGCCGCCGATGCCCCAGGCGCCGAACCCGATCACCGACACTTCCAAATCGCTGTCGCCTAGTTTCCTATATTCCATACCTCTCCCTTCAAACGATAAAATCCGTAAAAACCGCAACCGGCGCCAAACCGGGATTAACGTTCCAACCGGTAAGAAATAGCATTATAATGGCTGTCGGTACTATCTAAAATCTTTTTTGAATTTCCTCGCTCAAGCCATTGGCTGCAATTCAAAATGTATCTATAACATTAAGTCTCCGACTCTAACCACCCATGAAATCTTTACTGCGTGTATTAAGCTATCTCAAACCGTATTCGAAATACGTTTATCTGACTCTGTTCTTTGCCATTCTCACCACCCTGCTGGATCTGGTTCCCCCGTGGTTGATAAAAATTATCATCGACCAACTGGTGGAGGGGCAAGAGGTTGCATGGGTTTACTGGGCGGTCGGCGGTTTGCTTCTTTCCTATTTCGGACGCAATTTCGCCAACTATCGCCGCATCGTGGTCAACAACAAGGTCGAGCAAAAAGTGGTGTTCGACATGCGCTCGCAGGTTTACCGCGCTCTGCAAAAACTGTCGCCAAAATATTTTGAAAACCGCTCAACAGGCGAACTCATGTCGCGCGTCAACGACGATGTGAATTACGTCGAGCGTATCTTCATCGATGGCGTCGAGCAGGTGGTGACCGCCGCGCTGACCTTGATCGGTATCACCGGCATTCTGTTTTATCTGCACTGGAAACTGGCGCTGTTGGCTCTGCTGCCGATTCCACTGCTTATTTATGGCGCCAGCAAATACACCGTCAAGGCGCACAGTCTGTATCACCTCGTCCGCGAACGGGCGGCGAAGATGAACGCGACATTGCAGGATTCCATTTCCGGAATTCGCGAAACCCATGCCTTCAACCGCCAGCTTCACGAAATCAAACGCTTCAACCAGCGCAGTCAGGACTATTGTGACGGCACTTTAAAAGTCATGCGCCTGTGGGCGGTGTATTCGCCGTCGATGATGTTTTTGGGTTCCCTGGGCACGGTGTTCATCCTCCTCTACGGGATCGGGCTGGTGCAGGCCGGGGAAATTACCGTCGGCTCGCTGGTGGCGTTCATCGGCTATCTGGCCCTGTTTTATACGCCGATCAACCAGTTGCATTCCGTGAACCACATGCTTCAGCACGCGCTGGCGTCGGGAGAGCGGTTGTTTGAAATCATCGACGCCGTCCCCGACATCCGCGACACGCCGGATGCCTATCTGCCATCCACCAACGTGCAGGGCGCCATTCAGTTTGACCAGGTCAGTTTTTCCTATATCAAGGGCAAACCCGCCATCAAAAATATTTCGCTGAACATTGAGGCGGGAGAAGAGATCGCCCTGGTCGGCCATACCGGAAGCGGAAAAACCACCCTCACTAAATTATTGATGCGATTTTACGACGTCGATTCGGGGTCGATTCTGATCGACAACCACCGCATACAGGATCTGAAACTGACGTATCTCAGGGAACAAATCGGGCTGGTGTCGCAGGACCCGTTTCTCTTTAATGGAACCGTGGCGGAAAACATTCTTTATGGAGACATCGAGGCCAGCCGCGACCGGGTGGTGCAGGCCGCCGAAGCGGCACATGCCGACGACTTCATCAAAAACCTGCCAGAGGGCTACGACACACTGGTGGGGGAACGGGGAGTGAAACTGTCAGGCGGCGAAAAACATCGGATCGCCATCGCCCGCGCTTTCCTCAAAAACCCGCCGATTCTGGTGCTGGACGAGGCCACCTCCACCGTGGACACCGAGACCGAATCCAAGATCAAGGACGCGATCAAACACCTCATGGCCTCGCGCACAACGCTGGTGATCGCGCATCGACTATCGACGCTGGAGAATGCCAACCGGATACTGGTGCTGAAGGAAGGGCATCTTGTGGAATCCGGCACCCACGACGAGCTGATCAGCCGCGATTCGGAATACAACCAGCTGTTTCGGAATCAGATTCATCTTTGAAAAAATTATTAATAAGCATATGGAATGCAAATTTTGCAAGCAGGAAAGAAAATTAATCAAAGCCCATATTATTCCCTATAGTTTTTTTAAGCCGATTTTAAATGAGCCTAAACCGGGAATGTTTTCCTCCGACCCAAAGGAATCTAAGAAAAAAACCCCAAAAGGTGTTTATGATAAAAATCTTGTTTGCGAAGGTTGTGAAAGGTTATTCACCCGGTATGATGATTATGCAAAAAGTTTTTTTTTGGATGAATTAAAAACCAAAATATTGGAACCTAAAGAATTCGAGGGACGGGCGGTAGTTGTTAATGAATTTGATTACGAAAAACTTAAGCTGTTTTTAATCTCCCTTCTTTGGAGGGCATCATCTTCAAATCATAAATTCTTCCAAAAAGTAAATATCGGCCCTTTTGAGCCAAAATTAAAACAAATGATTCAATCAAAAACTCCAGGCCTACCTGAAGAGTTTCCAGTTTTATTTAAAATATTTTTTGGCTACGGGGCTGATAAACAAATGATGTCGCCAACGAGAGTAAAAATTGAAGGTCAAAATTATTATAGGTTCTATTTAGCCGGGATTTGCGCTCAAATTAAAGTCGATAGCCGACCACTCCTCAGAGATTTAAAAGATTTAATCTTGACTCCCGACACTCCAATAATAATGGTGAAGCAAAATATTTTGGAAAGCAATGAACTTCGGTCGATTTATAGAAAACGCATTTAAGAAAATGAAAAAGATGCGGCCCATAAAGAAACCAGGGCGTCCAGTATGCGGGCTTTTCCCGCACAACCAGTCGAGGTGAAACACAACCTCAACATATCCTAAAAGGGCGCTCTGGCACTGCCGGAGGGCGTACTGCTCTGAACCCACCCTCCATTCTCTCTTCACAATAAATATGGTCCCTCAATCAGGGACTGTCAATATCTGCAGGGCACCTCTAAAAATTGACTAAATGCTCCTAATCGTCAATTTAAGGAGATGGTTTTGTTTTAGTGGGACAGGCGACCTACCCTTAAAGGTTATACGGAAGTGCGGAATTTAATTCCGCCTTT
>JAQCGX010000043.1 GCA_027619975.1 Nitrospinota bacterium | reverse complement strand
TTAAAAGCAAAAACCTGTAAAACTTAACTCGCTGACGGATTTTTCTCTTTTTCAGCAACCTGTTAGAGTCGTTATGCAACAGCTCATGAATTTTGTTCACCTTATGAGCCTGGTGTGCTGGATCGGGGCGGTCATCTTTTTTTCCTTTTTTACAGCGCCCGCTGTTTTTAAAACCCTTGATCGACCGACCGCTTAAAATAATGGGTTGGCGATTGCAAAAGCCAAAAAATACTTATTTCATAAATTTTCTTAATCACTCCTTTCCCCCACTGATCTATGAATATATTAGGACTATCCGCTTTTTATCATGATTCGGCCGCGTGTCTGGTGCGCGATGGAGAGATCATCGCCGCCGCGCAGGAAGAAAGATTCACTCGCAAGCGGCACGATGCCGAATTTCCCAAGCTGGCCGTTGAGTACTGTTTGCAGGAAGCGGGCATCAAGGTCTCCGACCTGGATTATGTGGGGTTTTACGATAAACCCTTCGTAAAGTTCGAACGGATTCTGGAAACTTACCTCAGCATTGCCCCGACGGGACTGAAGCAGTTTCTTTCCGCTATTCCCATCTGGTTGAAGGACAAGCTGTGGACCCGGGAAAATATCCGCAAACATCTGGATTACTCCGGCCCGATTCTTTTTTCGGAGCATCATGAGTCGCACGCGGCCAGCGCTTTTTACCCTTCTCCCTTTCAGGAAGCCGCTGTCTTGACGATGGACGGGGTCGGCGAATGGGCCACGACCAGTATCGGTGTGGGCAAGGGCAATCAACTGGACCTGATTCAGGAACTGAGTTTTCCGCACTCCCTGGGCTTGCTGTATTCCGCCTTTACGTATTATCTGGGTTTCAAGGTGAACAGCGGGGAATACAAGGTGATGGGGTTGGCCCCTTATGGGGAGCCCAAGTATGTCAACCTGATCCGTGACAATTTGATCGACCTGAAGGAAGACGGCTCCTTTCGGATGGATATGAGATATTTTAATTTTCTCGGTGGGTTGACGATGACCAACAGCAAGTTGGACAAACTCATGGGAGCGCCCGCCAGAAAACAGGAAGCCAAACTCACACAGAGAGAAATGGACATCGCCGCCTCCCTGCAAGTGGTGACCGAAGAGGTGATGCTCAAGATGGCCCGATACGTGCGCAGGTCCACGGGCATGAAGTCTCTGTGTCTTGCGGGCGGTGTGGCGCTCAATTGTGTCGGCAACGGAAAAATTCTGAAGGAAAAAGTTTTCGACGACATCTGGATTCAACCCGCCGCTGGAGACGCCGGTGGGGCGGCAGGGGTGGCCCTTTGCATCTGGCACAAGGTATTGAAGAATGAAAGAAAAGTCGTCGCTGGCAAGGATGCGATGAAGGGTTCTTATCTCGGACCCGGATACGATTCGGAGTCGATCCAGAAATATCTGGGAGAAAATAATATTCCCTACAAGCAATACGGCGAAACGGATTTGATAAAAACCGTGGTCGGTCTGCTTCAGGAAGAGAAAGTGGCCGGCTGGTTCCAGGGGCGGATGGAGTTCGGTCCGCGTTCTCTCGGGGGGCGCAGCATCATAGGAGACCCGAGAAGCACTAAAATGCAGTCCATCATGAATCTTAAAATAAAATTCAGGGAATCGTTCCGGCCCTTTGCGCCTTCCGTACAAGCGGAAAAAGTGAGTGACTGGTTTGAAATGGATTCCGAAAGCCCCTATATGTTGCTGGTGGCACCGATTCGGGAAGATAAACGCATTGCCCTGACCGAGGAGCAGAAAAAATTATTCGGGATCGACTTGTTGAACGTGCCCCGGTCGCAGCTACCCTCCATCACCCATGTCGATTACTCCGCACGCGTGCAAACAGTGGTTCCGGATTATAATCCCCGGTTTTATAATCTGCTGAAGGAATTTGGCGAGGCCACCGATTGTCCGGTCCTCATCAACACGTCTTTTAACGTGCGCGGGGAGCCGATCGTTTGTACGCCTCAGCAGGCTTATATGTGCTTTATGCGAACAGGGATGGATTTTCTCGTTCTGGAGGATTGTGTTCTTCTTAAAGCTGAACAGACGCCACTCGAAGATGATAGCGACTGGCGCAACGAATTTGAGCTGGATTGACCTTCAGCATCAACCAAAGAGTTTCGAAAACGCATTTTTTATTTTGTTTAAGCCGCTGGAAAGTTCTCTACCAAACTCTTCCAATCGATCGTCGGCAAGATTTTTTCGGTTTTCTAATTTCTTTTTTAATTCATCTAATTGTTTGGAAAGCTCTTTCTTCTTTTCTCCCAGGATGTCTTCCGATAGGAACTTGGCCAGTTCAAACTGAACTTCAAAAGCCTCTAATTTGGAACTCAATTGACTGCTGATATGCTCCAAAAATCCGGGGATATCGCTTAATTCATCATCTACTGTTTGGACAACCTTTTGGAAGTTTTTCATGGCGCCTTCGATTTTTGATTTTTGAATTTCGAATGCTTCCCGGGTTTCGGCTTTTCCCAACGCCAGTTGAACTTGTAATTCTTGGTATTTCGTTAATATGTCCTCTTTTTTTTCATTAGAGATATTTTTCGCATTTTCCACAGCGTTTTTAGCTTTTCCAAGAGAAACGCCGAGTTTTTTTTTCTCCTCTTCTAACCAATCTTCCGCATCCGCTTTTCCTAAAGATAACTGAAGTTCGAGCTCTTCTACTTTTGATTTAACTTGGTTTACGATTGAATCCACGTTCTGTTTTATTTCTTCATATTGAGACATAAATTACCCTTTCATGGATAAAACCGGCATTCCTCATTAGCATTTAAAATCTTTTGAAAATTTACCTGGATGAAGAAAATCGCCTTTTGAGACCAAAAAGTTTGGATTTAGCGCGGATTGTACCATTTATTTATCCTTATTTTTAAATAGTAGTTTTATGAAAAGGAATTCTTCAATAATAGACTTTTTTAAAATATACTTCTCCCCACTCAGGTGGTTAATCCATTTTTTCTAATTTTCTGGGAACGGCAACCTCGGTCAACTGAAATGTAATGTTCCGGGCAGGCCGAACGACCCTCGCACCGATAAGGATGTCTCCACGACTGGCGACAAAAGTGAGGCGAAGTATTTATAGGGGAAGGCTCATGAAAACATCGGACAAAGGCAGGCCGTTCCTTGCCAGAACACGGTTTCTGGTTATCGCTCTCGTGGTTGGCGCCATCTACAGCTATGGATGGCGGGTGACGGAAATCAATCTGGGAGAATTGGTCCGCGATTTCCACCTCGTTAAACCTCTCGTCCGCGATCTCCTGCAACCGGATCTTTTCACAGTGGAAACCGAAGCTATTACGGTGGAAGCCTCGTTCCTTCTTTCCGAAAACTCCCCCCTTTCTTCGACCCAACCATTATTTTCTCCTGTAGATGGGGCGGAAATATTATTGTCCCGGCAGAAAGGGAAAATAGGCGACACGGTCACTGTGACGGGAACGCATCTGCTGGCGGAGAAACCGGGGCAGTTGTTTTGGGTCAATTCCATTGAGCAGGAATTTCCGCTGGGATCGTTCACCACCGATGCACGCGGCGAATTTTCGATGACCTTTGAGGTTCCTGAATCAGCGCGGGGGGAAGAGCAGATCGTGCGGGCGGTTCTTTCTTGGAACACTGGCGGCTGGCATGTGAGCCACACTCTGAAATTGACCGCAGATAAAATGGTTGAGACCCTGTTCCTCGCCCTGATGGCAACGACGCTTGCGGTGTTGATTGCGGCTCCACTGAGTTTTCTCGGAGCGCGAAATTTGATGACGCGTCATCTGCCGGGGACCACAGTTTATTATTTTACCCGCACCGTGTTCAATGTGCTTCGCTCCGTCGAACCTTTGATCATGGCGATTCTGTTCGCCGTCTGGGTGGGCATCGGCCCTTTCGCCGGGATGCTGGCCTTGGCAGTTCACTCCGTAGCTACGCTCGGAAAACTGTTTTCCGAGCAAATCGAAAGTGTGGACCCGGGTCCCCTGGAAGCGATTGCCGCAACAGGCGCGAGCCCCGTTCAGGTGGTGCTGTACGGCGTGGTTCCACAAATCGTCCCGCAGTTTCTGGCACTCACTTTTTACCGCTGGGATATCAACGTGAGAATGTCCACGATCATCGGGTTTGTTGGTGGAGGTGGCATCGGGTTTCTCTTGCAACAATGGATCAATCTGCTGAAATATCATGAAGCTGGAACGGCGCTTTTAGCGATCGCCTGTGTCGTCATCACTCTGGATATCGCCAGCGCCCGGATTCGGGAAAAAATCCTTCGCTGACCTGGCAACGGCCAGGAGCGGAGTGGAACTATTTTCTGGGAGCGACCCGGCTGAGGATTGAGATGAAGCGGTTTGTTGATTCCGAATATTTTTTGACCCGGCCATCGATGAGGATGTCTTTGGGAGACAGCGGCCGTTCGTAATAACCCCAATTAGCGTCTGTATTTTCGCCGATGATGACGCCTTTCAGGGTGACTCCGGCAAACGCGCCTTTACTGCGGGAATAAGAGTAAATTTCCCCTTTGAAAGTCACATCCGAGCCCGCTTCTGCATGACGGCCCACGGGTCCGGCGGCGACAGACACGTCTGCACCCAGAGTGAATTTACTTTTTAGCAACCCCTCGATTCCCCGCTGAGACATGACCAGGAGGACCAGGTCCACCGCTTCGATGCCGATTTGAAATCCAAAACTTCCCCCGTAGTTTTTCAGGAAGGCGGGGGGGCCCCATTGCCCGGTTTTTTCATCTCTCACCGTAGCGACTCCGGAACCGTATTGAGCACCAAAGATGAATCCTGCTTTCACCAGGGTGGGAAAAACGATGATCGCTTTTGCTTTGGAGACCAGGGTTTCGGGTATCCCTTGATCGGGCGATTTCTGAATCTCTTCCAGAACCTGAACCGCTTCGATCAATATCTTCCTTTGATCTGCGCTATCTGCATGCACTGTTGACGCAAACAATAAACAACAAAGTAAACTGAGTGAGAGTGATTTCATCAAGACCTCCGGGGGCGTGAATAATTTGGGGGTGAGCTGTCTGCAAAAATATCTGCTGCAACGGTCTCGCGAAAAGCGCATTAATTAATTTATCTTTATTCAAATAATATAAAATTTATGCTTTAAGGTCAACAGCGTACTAGTTTAATAACTAATTGATTTTTATGCGACTGAAAAATTCAGCATGAATTGTGATCTATATCTCAAAATAAAAAATTGAATGGGTGATTGCGCAAGCCCAAACAATTTTAATTTTTGCGGATTGTCTTATAACGGCGCAAAGAGAAACTTCAGCAGAAGTGAAAAATACCTTTACCCCTTGGTGATGTCCGCTTACCATGCATGGCATATGAAACTCAACGAAGCCGATCATTTTCTGGGGGAACACGGTCACTTTTCCGACCGAATGCCGGGTTTTGAGTATCGCCCGCAACAGGTGGAAATGGTGGCAGCGGTTCAGCGGTCTCTGGAGAAGGGGCATCACCTGATTGTTGAGGCGGGAACCGGGACCGGGAAGAGTCTCGCCTATTTGATCCCTGCCATTCTATGGGCGGTGGAGAACAATAAGAAAGTGGTGATCTCCACTTACAGCAAGACTCTGCAACAACAAATCCTGAATCACGACATTCCCATGTTACAGGAGCAACTCGGGGTTCCTTTCCGGTATGCGCTGTGTCTGGGAAATGAAAATTATTTGTCGCTGCGTCGGTTGCAGCGGGCAGGGCAGACGGGCCTGTTCACCAAGCCGGAAGAAGACGGGCAGATGCAGGCGGTTTATGACTGGGCGGGAAGCACGTCCACGGGCCTAAGAAACGATCTGCCGTTTCAGGTCCTGCCGTCCGTCTGGGAAGAAGTCGGCAGACAGAAAGACCAGTGTCTGGGAAAGCATTGCGAAACCTATGACGCCTGCTTTTATTTCAAGGCCCGCAAAAAGTGGTTTGGCGCGCATCTTCTCATCGTCAACCATCACTTGTTTTTTGCCAACGTAGCCAATAACGGGGCCGTTCTTCCGGCTTTCGATGCGGTTATCTTTGATGAAGCGCAGAATATCGAAGATGCGGCGACTTCCTTTCTCGGCCTGGAAGTTTCAAACTCCAATCTCTATTATTTTCTCGACCGGCTGTACAATCCGAAAACCAGGCGTGGGGTGCTCACCCGCCTGGAGAATGATCTGGTTCCTGCGATTCGCAAACAGGTGATGCAGGTTCGGCTGGCGGTGGATGGATTTTTTACCCGCTTGCTGGAAGAGTTTGGAAACGCGGATCAGACGCTCCGTTTGTACAAGCCTCTGGCACTGGAAAACACCATTCATGCGCCTCTTCAGGAGTTGTATGAGCAGTTGCAGACCCTGGAAGGGCGTCTGCGCTCCGGGGAAGATCAGCTGGATGCTTCTGCCGCCGCCAACCGTTGCTTTGAATTCAACAACACGCTGTCAGCTTTTCTCAACCAGCATTTCCCCGATTACGTTTACTGGCTGGAAATCACTCAGCGGAAGCGTTTTAGAAAAGTGATCATGCGCGGTGTTCCCATCAACCTTGCCGGCCTCTTGAAAGAGCAGTTGTTTGATAAAATCGACCGGATGGTTCTGACCTCGGCGACGCTCACCACGGAAAGAGCATTTGATTTCATCAAGGAGCGCATCGGCTACGAACCTAAGGAAGAGGTGGTTCTGGATTCGCCGTTTGACTATCCCAATCAGGCCCTGCTTTATGTTCCAGACGACATGCCGGACCCGACAGAAAAAATTGAAATTTATGTAGAAAAGATTGCCGCACGCTGCCGGGAACTTATTCAGGCGGTGGGAGGGAAAACGTTTATCCTGTTCACCAGTTATGCGGTGTTGAACCGGGTGTATGAAAAGCTGGAAGATATGGGACGGGAGTACCCATTGATTAGACAGGGCGATCTTCCCACGGGGCAAATGATCGAACGGTTCAAGGAATTTCCGTCCGTCATTTTCGGCACCAGTTCGTTCTGGCAGGGGGTCGATATACCGGGAGACGCGCTGACCAGCGTGATCATCACCAAACTGCCTTTCGATGTGCCCAAGGAGCCGCTCACCGAAGCGCGACTGGAGGATTTAAAGAAACGTTCGATCGACCCTTTCCGGCATTACCAGATTCCCCGCGCCATCATCCAGCTGAAACAGGGCTTTGGCCGGTTGATACGCAAGCAGACTGACACCGGTATCGTTTCGATTCTGGACTCCCGGGTGCGCAACCGCGGCTATGGAAAAAAGTTTTTGGCTTCGCTACCGCCCTGCCGGGTTGTGAACGACCTGGAGGAAGTGAGCCGTTTTTTGTCCCAGCGGCCTGAGGCCGTTACAGAAATGAAATGACAACTTGCGAACAGGAGTCTTCAAAAAAAAGAAACACCGGCGGGCCTTGAGGGTCTTCTGAGTTTGTTATGTCAAGGTTTTCGTTGGATTCTGAACTTGTTATAAAGCAAATATCCGGAGAAAATATTGGACCCGGCGGCGGTCAGAGCTAAAAAGAGTTCCAATTATGCGATGACGGCCATGAAAAATAAAAAATAAGTGAAATCGCGGTTGGCCAGCTTATCGGTGATACTTTTTTTCTCTGCTTTATTGGGTTTGTATTCATCGCAATTCATTTTGCTGTTCACGATTTCCTGGCTCAGCAAAATAAAAGAAACCAGGCAACCCAGGACGGCAAAGCCGCCAAGAACAATAAAAAAGTCATTGCCGGTTGCGGCGCGTAACCCCAGCCCGATGGAAAAAAAGACCGCCATGTGGACGATGTTGTCACAAATAATGTCCAACTGTTTGCCAAAGGGGGACTCCAGAAACTTGAGCCGGGCGACTTCTCCGTCGGTGCAATCGACCCAGGTGGAGAGCAATAAAAGCCCCGCACCGGCCACGCCCATTGCATAACTCCCTGCCAGAAAACAAGCCGCGGCCCCCAGCCCGATGATCAGACTGACTAGCGTGATCATGTTCGGAGTGACGGGGGTCTTGATGATTTGCCGGGTCAGTTGACGGGAAATGAAGCGCGTGACGGATCGATCCATGAAGCTGTCGTTGCTCAACCCGCAGGATTGGATGAGCCGGTTGTCCATCGTCTTGAAATCTTCCGGTCGAGTGATCCGCAAATTCTCAGTTTCCGTCACCCATTTAATGTTGATGCCTGGATTCGGCGAAATTTCCTGAGGGATGTTCTGAGATTGGATGTTTTTCAGCCAGGGCACAAGGCCGCGCTCGTCGATTTGCTGCAGAAGCGTTTCAAGGTGGCTTGGGCTGAGAAAAAGGTTGCGATCGCTTTCCTGGGTATTTTCCTCGGGGTCCAACTTCAGGGTCTTTGCAATCCTGGCTTTATTTTGCAGGGCGGAACCATCCAAAAACAGGATGCAGTTGTCGTTCTCAGCGGAGACGATCAATTTTTCAGGTTTAGAATCCCATTCCAGTTGCAACCGGATTCTGGAGTCGTTCGCTACTCGCCGGTAAAGTTCATCGAACCCAACGACGTTTTTATCTGCAAACAGCATGAGACGCCTGGCCCCGGCCTGTTGAATGCTGAGAATATTTCTCAAAAGAAAAGGAACGCCGGCGATTTCTTTCCAGTACCAGTCCGTTACCTTCCAGGGAGCGGGCGGATTGGATATTATCAGCACCACGTACAAACTTTTATCCTCGGCAACGGATTTCTTAGTGTGGGTCAGCGGTGACATGGGCCAAAACTTTCAATGGGGCGATAACTGTGAAGCATAGCAAAAAAGGCGAAAAAATCAATGGAAAGAGGTCTTCAAAAAAAGGGCCTGTCACAAAAGCCTGTCGTGGCCGGGGAATGGGTTGAATGGGTGACAGCGATTTACTGGGGGGATTCGGCTGCGGGAGAGGGCAGAATGCCTTTCGAATGTTGTCTGGCTGCCATGGCGAGTCGTCTTTTTTCTATAAATAAGACAATGGCAAACAGGTTGGAGCCGATTCCCGCCACCCAGAGAAATAAATCGACGCGTCCGCAAACCGCGAAAATCAAGATGATATAAATAAAATTCCGACTGGCCAATACCTGAATAACGCCGTACATCCGTGATTCCTGAAAAAAATTCCCTTTACCGCCTTTGGGGAAATAAATGAGAGCAAAAACCGACAGTCCTCCGACCCCCAAAAGCGAAAAAGGCACTAAAGCGTAAATCATCCCCTGCGATTGCGCCGTTCCGATCATCATTCCAGTGAATATAAATACGTTGATGATGTTGTCGCAACTGGTGTCCAGAGTTTCTCCGAAATCCGATTCCATGAATTTCAGGCGGGCTACATCGCCGTCGCAACAGTCCCAGATGGCGGTTCCCGCCAAAAGGATGCCGCCGAACAATCCGCCTAAATAATTTCCTAATGAAAAAAACCATCCTGCGGAAAGGCCGATGAGCAGCCCTAAAAGGGTGATCTGGTTAGGCGTTAAAGGGGTTTTTACCAGCACTGAAGAAAGTGGCAATGAGAAATGCGAATTCAACCATTTATCCATGAGCTGCGTATAGTGGAATTTGTATTTCTGGATCAACTCCCACTCTGCTTGCCGAGCGTCGGGCGCTCCCTCAACCGTTTGCAAAAGAAATTGTTCCCCCTCAATATTGATGGGTACGGTGGATTCGTCGATGGATTCATTTTTTAAGAATGCCACCAGCCGTACGGATGCATGCGGAGGGAAAATAAAAATTTTTGTGGGCGTATCTTCCGGTAATGTTAACTGGGCGATTTGCGATTTGATTCCCGTATCCATTCTCCAGGCTTGCTTGATAAACTCCTGAATCAAGCCTGGCGTGATCACCTGATTTCCTGCCAAGAGCAAAAATCCGGTGGAATTTTCAAGGTTTCTAAGTGACGCATCATCCTCTTTCTGCAAAAACCGCTTTTGGTCGGTCCAGGTCAAATTTCCTTTAAAACGGAAATCATTTCTCAGGCTGTTGTCGATCTTGAACCGTTCTTCTTCCGGCAGGTGTTTTGATAAAATAATAAACTCGTCAATTCCCGCGCGTTGCAGCGTCAGGAGCAGTCGCTGGAATATTTTCAGACCGGCAATATCCTTTTCAAACAGGATCCGGTAGCCCGAGGAGAGGGGGGACAGTAAAATAACAGCTTGCCGTATTGAGTCCATTGGGAAAGAAAATCTTTTATTAGTTCTTTAATAATCCGTAGGTTGGGCTATAGATAAACGTGGCCAGGATAGATAGTTGGTCCTTTTTAATATTGGCCGGAAAGGGGTAAAAGGGCGCCGCCTCTTTGACGGCCTTGATGGCGGCAAAATCAAGAATTTCATGGCCTGATTTGTCGACCACCCGGGCGCTGACAAGGTTTCCGTCCTTTGAAATTCGGAATCTCAGGGTGAGTCTGCCGCTGATTCCTCTTTGCGCCGCTTCACTGGGATAGGTCCATACGCGTTCAATCTGGTGTTTGATCCTGGTGAAGTAAGAAGCGTATTGCGTCTCCGTGGTGTCGAGGGAAACGTCTTCGCCGCTGTCGGAATCTTCCAGGTTTTCAGTTTTCGTGTCCAGGGACGCGTATTTGTCAGGATCGAATCCATCCAGCAGGGACAGCGCTCCCTTGGTTCCCGCGTTTAAACTGGATTCACTTTCGTTTTGCGGTTCGTCCTGAGCCAAGGGGACAAAGATGCCTCGTTCTGTTATCGGAAATGACTGTTTGCTTTCTACGGCTTTTTTCTTTGCTATGGAACGGCTGATCTTTTTTTGAGGGGGAGTCGGTAATTTTTTGTCTGCCGTGGGGACCCCTGATGATTTGGGAACCGCGGTTTTTTTTCGCCGGTATTCTTTGTCCGGTGAATTTTTAATATTAGATTGTGCCCGGCTGTCATGACTGGCACGCAATTCCGATGTTTTGGGTTTTTCGATTTTTTTGGGTTCAGGGGCGTCGATTATGGTCCCCTTTTCCAGTTCGCTCTTGGATTTTTCAGGTTCAACAAATTTAACGTGAATCGGGTTGGGGGGCGTAACAGGGGATGGGGCGGGCATCAGCCAATACAGGAGCAGAAATACAATGTGGATGATTAAGGAGTACAAGACAAATCGGTTCAACCGGGTCTGGTTCAGAAGACTTTTGTGCAACCAGAACCGTTCCGAAGGAATCGCTCCCATATCTGCCAAGTTTATGGCGGAGCCTGATTTCATTTGAATGAAGTTTCTCTCAAGAAAGCCATGTTCATATCACCAATTTACCTGTTAATCCCTGCCAGCGCAAGTTTGTAAGGTTTCTTCCCTGCTGCGGTTCAAAACCAGGTGCAAATAAGGTCAGACGCCTGATTGGTCGTAGTTTTCATAGAAAATAAGGGGCGGAATTACAGTTTGTTTTTCATAGAAAAGGGAAGGTGGTCGCTAAAGGGTATCTCTAAAAATTGACTAAATGCTCCTAATCGTCAATTTAGGGAGATGGCTTTGTTTTAGTGGAACAGGCGACCTGCCCTTAAAGGTTATACGGAAGTGCGGAATTTAATTCCGCCTTTCCAGCCTGTCCGCACGGGCTAGAAAGCCCATGCCACTGATACAAAAAATCCTTGTACAATGTTCGATTTCCTGTAATAAACTAATTTTTAGAGATGCCTTAAAGTGTATTATTCCAGGTACAGCCTGAAAATGGGGCATGGATGCTTCAGGTTTCCTGCCGGTTTTGAATTTTTAATTCCTCGCAATTTCTTTTGTACCAATGGTACGCAATTTTTGTTCTGGAGTTATTCGCATTCGGGGAAATGTAATTCCCTTGGGAATCGAAAGGCATATATTTCATCTGCAGGGCTTGGTGAATGCGGTTAATGTATGCAGGGAAATCGTGGTACATGGGCAGTTCCTTTTTCAATTTCGGCATGCCCTGTTCTCTGAACCGAAGCAGTTCGCCGCCAAACGGATGAATGTGCGCGAGGCCATCTTTCCCATGTAAATTGTCGGCATATTGCGTGAGCGATTCAAAGTCTTCCCAATCTTCAAGCGCATCCACATCGCTAACGAAGGAAGGGTCCGCATGCAACTTGGCCTTGAAAGCCGTATTGAGCAGGATGGAAGCGCCTTTTTGGAAATTTTTTGCGTGCATTCCAAACTGATACTCATCCTTTGCCCGGAACCGTTTGAGATTGGGCCCGAAGCGGATGAAATGATCCGCCATCACTGGAAGCAGTTTCAGGAACCGTCGGGGCAACCCCAATGCCTGCTTGACCCCCGCCCGCAGGATCTTTCCGTCTTTTCTGGAAGAATGCAAATGGTTGATAATATCGGGATTCACTTCCGTAAGATTGATGGGGTAGACATTTGGTTCTTTAATGTCGTGTAATTCATTGATATATTCATAGATGGCGCGATAATGATAGTTGCGCTGTACAAATTCGCTGTCCGGGTCCTCCTGGTGGCGAGGGAACATTTTTTGTTTCGAATTCAGCCATAGGATCAGATTGGTATGTTCAATGTCTTTATCCTGGAGGACCTTTTCCAAATCATACATGAAAGGCAGATCCCCCGGTTGAAACAGAATCAATTCATTGGGCGCGATCGTTAGTTTACGCCGACCCAAGCGCATGGTGTTGATCAGGCTCAGGTTGTCCAGATCTTCATGGGCAAAGATAATTTTTTTATCTGAGGTCGGGACGACTTCCAGGAACCGGATCAGTACTTTTTCTACCTCGGGGGAACCGATGACCACAATTTCCTTGAGACTGGACTGAAGCAGGTTTGCCAGCGCATAGCACATTATGGGAATGCCGTGAATGAGGAACAGAAATTTGAGCTGGTCGATTTCATCATCCTCGGCGCGTAAAATCAGGTGACTGATGCCTTTTTTCCCTGCGGCGATTTCACGTTGAGCTTTTTCGATGCTCATGCGGTTGGCTTCAATCCTGGAGGCTGCCTTGTTATGGCTGAAGCTAAGGATGCATTTATCGATAAAAGGTTTGTTTTGGGCTGAAAACATTGAGTTAAGGAAACCGTGAGAGTTTGCGGATGTAGATAATCGCAGGCGGACCATAATTAGTTATTACCCTTGCGTAACTCTTTTTTTACCATGTTTGATGAATTACAGACAACCGATTTTCTTCCCGAGGTCAAGAAACGGTTGAAAACGGGAAGTGCGAACATCCTCGTTCGAGGTTCCGAACGCTGAATAGAACCGGCAAAAAACCGCTGTTTCTTGTTGATAAATAGATTTGACGTTTAATTTTTTTTAGACATACAATTAAAGAGTCCTCCTAAAATTGATATTTTTGACTTATGCAATCGCCAACCCCTTGAATAAGGTGTTGGCTCATAGTCCATAATTTTTTGAGGTGCCCTTAATAATTCTCTTTTATAAAAGGTTTTTCTAATGGGCGACCAAACCCACATTATTGAGCTGATCGATCAGATTCTGGAGGAAACCTCTTCCCAGCCGCATTTGCAGGAAAAGATTTTTGATCTGCGCGATGCGCTGTTTCACTCCCAGCAAGCGGTTCAGCAAATGTCCCTGAAGGTCAAGACACTTGAGGAAGCCGTTGAAAAATTAAAGTCTCCCGCGCACCGCATCGGTACCATTCTTGGCGAAGGCGAGAACGGGCTTTATCGGCTGGTGGTCGGCGGTACGGAATATCAAGCCGCGGTTGCGCCGGAATTGGTGGAAAACGGTTCGCTGAAAACCGGAGACCAAGTGGCGCTCAATGAAGGCTTCGTTGCCATCCAAAAACTTCCTTTGCCCGAGCAGGGTCCGTTGGTAAAAATCACCAGTAAACTCGCCAATGGTCAGTGGCTTGTTTCCGGCACCAGCGCCGGATCGGAAACCATCGCCCTCAGTCATGCAGACCTGGACATAGCCTCCCTGAAAGAAGGAGAAGAAGTTTTTCTCGACCCCAACCAGAGGGTGATTCTTGGGAAGCTTCCCAAGCGCGAATCCAAAGGATTTACCGAGGACGATTATGTTGAGGTGGACTGGAACCAGGTGGGCGGTCAGGAGAAAATGATTGAAGAAGTCCGCAAAGTGATCGAGTATCCCATTCTGCATAAAGAAATTTTAAGCCAGATGGAATATCAGATGGCCAAGGGGTTTTTATTTTATGGCCCCCCCGGTTGCGGCAAAACCCTGATGGGAAGAGCCATTCTCTCTGAAGTCATCCGCAAACTATCTGACAAGGAAAATAAAGAATTACAAGGAAGATTCATTCACGTCAAAGGTCCCGAAATCCTGAATATGTGGCTGGGCGAATCGGAAAGAAAAATCCGCGAAATTTTT
Organism: Nitrospinota bacterium; assembly: GCA_027619975.1. Lineage (NCBI taxonomy): Bacteria > Pseudomonadati > Nitrospinota > Nitrospinota bacterium. The sequence continues at coordinate 6,999 of JAQCGX010000043.1, read as the reverse complement.
CAGAAGGCGCGCGACTATCGGGAAAAAGGCCAGGTTCCCTTCATCTTTATCGATGAAGCCGAATCGGTGCTGGGAACCAGGCAGGCCAGTCGTGGATTGAATATTTCTAATACGTTGGTTCCCATGTTCTGCGCCGAGATGGACGGCATCCAGTCGCTCCGGGACACGGTCGTCATTCTGGCCACCAATAGGCCCGATCTCATCGACCCCGCCATACTGCGTCCGGGAAGGATCGACCGCAAGATCAAAGTCGGCAGGCCGGATCGGAAGGATTGCAATGCGATTCTCAAAGTCTATCTCAAGGAAACCTTCCCCAGGGAACATAAAAACTTTGAAGATATGGCCGAACCGTTTTTGGATAAGTTATTTCAACGGACCCCGGAACAGGAAGTTCTGGTTTTGACGCTGCGCAGCGGCGAGTTCAAAAAACTGTATTGGAAAGATTTTATCTCCGGTGCGGTGATTGAAAGCATTGTCAAACGCACCAAGGAACGGGCCATCGAGCGGGCCATCAAAGGAGAAGAACTCAGAATCACGGTGCAGGATTTATTAGCCTGCCTGGAAACAGAATTCACAGAAAGCACTTTACTGCCTGCCGAGTCGAATCTTGAGGACTGGTTGCAGCTTTTGGACATGGAATCTCGCAACGTCGTCAGGGTGCGAAAACCGAATCAATCGGACCGTCAGGCTGAGACCACCATCAAACGATCGATCATATGAGCGACCTGGTTCCCCTGATGGGGATCGAAACCGAATACGGAATCATCCGCGAAGATGCGGAATCCCCGGACCCGGTGGAAGAATCCATGCACTTGCTCAAGCGTTGCGAAGTTCCCAGCGTGTTTCGGGCCTGGTCTTACCGTCATGAAAACTCGCATCTGGATCTACGCGGTTATCAGGTCCGGTCGCTTGCTCAGGATGAGGAAGAGGACGCGTTTTGCGCCGAAGACAGGAAGCGGCCCTACTCTTATTGGGAAATGAAGTGTGACCGGGTGCTGGGCAACGGGGCGCGTTTTTATAATGACCACACCCATCCCGAATACACCACGCCCGAGTGCAACGGCGTCTTGCAACTGGTGGCGCATGATGTGGCGGGTGAGCGAATTGTAGGGGAATGCGCGCGGCTTAGAAATCAGGACCTTGGGCAAAATGTCGTGCAATTGTTCAAGAACAACACCGATTACAGCGGTCACAGTTACGGAACGCATGACAACTTTCTCATTCCCCGCGACCTGCCGTTTGACGACTGGGTCCAGGGCCTCGTGCCTTTTTTGGTGACGCGCCAGCTTTTTGCCGGAGCGGGCAAGGTGGGAACTGAAAATCGCCACGGACCGGATTTTACCGGGTTGCAACTCAGCCAGCGCGCAGACTTCATTGAAAGTCTACTGAGTATCGAGACCATGACCCAGCGTCCGATCGTAAATACGCGGGATGAGCCGCATGCGGTGCCTGCAAAATACCGGAGACTGCATTTGATTTTGGGTGACGCCAACATGTCGGCCTATGCCACGGCATTGAGGGTGGGGACGACGCGGCTGGTGTTGACGTTGATCGGGGAGAAAAAATTACCGGCGCCTCCGGCGTTGCAAGACCCGGTGGAAGCTATTAAAAAGGTGTCTCTGGATACAACCGGCAAGGAATTGCTGGCGAGAGATTCCGGGCAGACGATCACGCCGCTGGAGATACAGAATTTCTACCTGGATGCCGTAGAAAAATGTTATCAAGGTCAATGTGAGGAAACCGACTGGATCATCAGCGAGTGGCGCCGGACTTTGGATCAACTGGAAAACAGCCCTGAGAAACTGGCGGACCGTATCGACTGGGCGATCAAGAAAAAACTGTTCACCCAGTTTGTGGAGACGGAAAAGTTGGAGTGGGAGGACCCGTGGCTACAAAGCCTCGATCTGGAATATCACAACCTGGACCCGGACCGGGGTCTCTATCGCGGATTGGAGCAGGAGGGAAATGTTCTGCAATTGATTCCCGAAGCCGAGGTGACTGAAGCGATTCACCAGCCGCCTGACGGGACACGGGCCATGATTCGCGGCCTGGTGGTGCAGAATGAATTGGATAATATTGAAAAAATCCATTGGACCGGGGTGGAGTTTAAAAAAGGCGATGAGCTGGATCTGTCGCATGTGATCACCCCCGCCGATGTCGAAAAAATGTTGAACTCAAAAAAGGAGCAATTCGCATGGATATGAATGATCCTCTGAGGAGGGAAGAAAAAAAAGAGTCCTCTCCGGACAGGCAGGACAGCGGACCGAAGGAGCCGGATATCTCGCGTCCGGGACGGGACGGTCTCTTGAAGCGAATGAAACGTGTGGACCCGAAGCAATCTGAAAAATACAAACAGCGAACCGGGCAATGAACTCTCAACGAAACCCAACCCCGACTTCCGGCGATTTTTTCGAACTTTTGCAAAAGTCGGGCTATCGCTTGCACGCCGAATTGAATCATTCCAATGGCGCTGAAAAGTTCGTTTTGCCGCAAGCCACCACCGTCCTCGCGTTCCATTATAAAGATGGCGTGCTGATGGCCGGTGACCGCCGCGCCACAGCGGGCAACAGCATCATGTATGAACGCTGCGATAAAGTGATTCCCATCGATGACTATTCCCTGATGGCGATTGCCGGAGTGCCGGCGACGGCTTTTGAAATGGCGCGTATCCTGTCGCATAATTTCGAATATTATCGACGGTCGCAAATGCAGTCGATGAGCACCGAGGGGAAAATCCGGGCTTTATCGAAACTGTTGAAAGAAAACGTGGGCATGGCCCTGCAGGGCGTGGGAGCGGTGAGTCCTATTTTTGCCACTTACGATTTAAGAAACAGCAAGCCTTTGATTTATTTTTATGACATGCTGGGCGCTGAATTTCGAATTCACACCCATGTTGCGACCGGGTCCGGGTCTCCCATGATTCGCGGAATTCTAGAGCATGAAGACCTTTGGGGCAAGAAACCTCTCGTGGAGCGGAGCGAAACGGAAGCCACGAAGCTGGCCATTCGCCTGCTGCAAACTGCGGCGCAGTTTGATTCCGCCACAGGACAGGCGCGTCCGGAAGACAAACTGTTTCCGGTCATCTCCACGGTCACCAAAGTCGGGTACCATATTGTCCCTGAAGAGGATATGCCCGAAATATATCAAAAATCCATGAGTCGGGGGTGAAGATGTTTGAGGAACCATTTCGCTGGATGGAAGCCATTTCCACCCGCCACAGTTATGTCCGGGAGAAACTTCAAAGCGGTCAGCCGGTGATTGCCGTGCCTTATCAGGAAGGCGCCCTCATGTTGGGTTTCTCTCCTCAGGCCGGAAAAATATTCGAGGTGTATGACCGCATTGCCATGGGCGGCATGGGGCATCCGGCGGATGTGGAAAAAATGCGCATGACCCTGCTCGACATGGCGCACCTGGAAGGGTTCAACCGTTCCGCCCAGGATGTGACCATCGCACGGCTGTTGCAGTTCGGAATAGCCCCGGCGCTCAAGCAGAATTTTGAAGAGGTTCAGCGGGCGCCCTATCTGATCAAACTCCTGCTTCTGGAACTCGACCCGGATGGAAAGTCACATTTTTATCGCTTGAATTACGATGGATACTGGGAAACATTGACAAAAGGCGGTTGCATCGCCGGCGAAGACCAGGTGATGGCGTGGATCGATAAAAAAATAGAGGATACCCCCTTTGCAACCTTCCCCCTCGATCACGCCTTGGCCGAGGTGTGTAAACTTTGGGAAGAGGGGAAAAAGCAGGCGTCTAAAGAAGAGGAGAAAGATGACGGAGACGCTGAAACTGCCGTCAGCTTGAAAGAGGCGTTTGAAAAATGGAGCCTGGAAGCGGCGGTGCTGTGCGCTTCGACCCAGCGGCGGTCCATTTACCGGACGCTCAATCCGCAGGAAATTGAAAAACTCAAAGCAGCGGTCTTATAAAATGAGAAAGCGCATTTACGGCATAGAAACGGAGTACGGGCTTCTTGTCAAAGATCCTGATTTCCGTTATGACCCGGTTGAAATTGCCAGCCGAATCAAAAACCATGTGTTTTCCAAAGGTCTGGGTGTGCTGGATCTGCATTACCGGGCCAACGACGAGCCTCCCGGCAATGGCGGGTTTCTGGCCAATGGTGGCCGCCTGTATCTGGATATGGGGCATCTGGAATACGCCTCGCCCGAATGTTCCAATCTGGTGGACCTGATCACTTATGACCGTGCGGGCGATCAATTGGTTCAGGATGCGGTGGAGGAACTGGGCTGGGCCGATCAGATAGGTATCATAAAAAACAATGTCGATCTTGAGACCAACGCGACCTTCGGCTGTCACGAAAACTATCTGGTCAGCCGGTCGTTTCCTTTCGACGAGCAGGATAACTTAAAAATCCTTTCCGCATTTTTAGTGACCCGGCAAATCTATTGCGGGGCGGGCCGAATCGGGTCCTGCAACCCGCATCCATTTCGAGATTGGGATGGTTTCTCCGAGGAAGTCCATGAGGAGGAGCCAGTGGACTTTCAAATTTCCCAGCGCGCGGATCATATTCCCAACGAGTTTTACCGCTGGGTGCAGTACAACCGGGCAATCGTCAATACCCGCGACGAACCCCTGTCCGATCCCAGCAAGTACCGGCGCATTCATCTTCTGGTCGGCGATTCCAATATGAGCGAATTTGCGACGGCCATGAAAATGGGGGTCACTGGCCTGATGCTGGAATTGATTGAGCAGGGTCTCGCCAAACGGGAATGGATACTGGCGGACTCGGTCGGAACGATGCGGTCCATTTCGCGCGACCCCGATTTCAAGTGGGAAATCACGATGCGAGACGGCAACCAGACAACCGCCCTGGAATTGCAATTGGACATTTTAGCAACGGCAAAAAAATGTTTGGGCGGTTCCAGCCGCGAAACGGAATGGGTCCTGACGCATTGGGAATCGGTGCTGAACGATATCCCGAAGGGACCGGAAGCTCTTTTAGGGCGCGTGGACTGGGCCAGCAAATACTGGATGCTTTCGGAATTTAAAAAAGAGGAAAACCTGGCATGGCAAGACCCCTGGCTAAAAAGCCAGGATCTCGAGTATCATAATTTGAACCGCCAATCCGGACTCTACTGGGGGTTGGAAGAAAGCGGCGATGCGTTTAGAAAAACCAGCGATGCGGCGATCGAGCATTCAAAAACCACGCCCCCAAAAGGAACGCGAGCGGATGGACGCGGCGAATTGATACGGACGCTGATGGGAACCCACGCCAGTTATCTCATCGACTGGATTGGTTTTCGCCTGAGCAAAAATGAAGAACCTTTTCTCATGCTGGACCCGTTTATTTCTTACAAGTCAGAAATTCGCGCCTACCTGAAAAGTATGGATTTACTGCCTCCGGCGGAGGAGTGAAATTCTCTTTGATAGATCATGAAATGCGACATCGATGATTCGGAAAAGACCGCCCCGCCTCGAATTTAATCCTGAGTGATTAACTTTTGGAAACCGCAGGAAACCTTGATATATTGAGATAATAGCATTGCATCTATTTAAACAAGTTCATCTTTTCCACTTGATAATAATACGCTATGGAAAACTGTCTATTTTGTAAAATCGATCAAGGAGCTATCCCCGCGAAAAAAGTCTACGACGGGGATGACGTGTTTGCGATTGAAGATATCAATCCCCAGGCTCCGGTCCATCTCCTCATCATCCCCAAAAAACATTTTTCCACGTTATTGGAAATTGAAGCGGGCGACCATGCGCTGATCGGCTCCATCTTCGGGGTGGCCAACCATCTGGCGCGGGAAAGAAAACTCGATCAATCCGGGTTCCGCATCGTGGCCAATTGCGGGGCGGGGGCCGGGCAATCGGTATTTCATATTCACTACCACCTTTTAGGTGGCAGAGCCATGCACTGGCCTCCAGGATGACCCATGATCACAGCACACGGATTGTATGAAAAGTTAAAGGACATTCAGGTCGGCAACCCCATTTGCCGGTTCACCGAGGAAAACTGTGAACTTCTGCTTCCGGTTATCCGCCGGATCGAAGAACTCAAGGAACAAAAAAACGCCATCATCCTGGCGCACAATTATGTCGCCCCGCAAATCCTTTTCGGGGTGGCGGACCATACGGGCGATTCTTTTGGATTGTCCAAAGTGGCGATGGAATCTGCCGCCGATGTGATCGTGTTTTCGGCGGTGCGGTTTATGGCGGAGACAGCTAAAATTCTTAATCCGACAAAGACAGTGCTCGATCCCAACCCCGACGGCGGCTGCTCTCTGGCGGATGGCGTCACAGATAGCGATGTCCGGCGTTTGAGGATCGAGTATCCCGATCACACGTTTGTCTGCTATATCAACACAACAGCCGCCGTCAAGGCCGAATGCGATGTCTGCGTGACTTCCTCCAATGTGTACGCAATCATGGAGCGCATCGAAAACAATAAAATCTTTTTCCTGCCCGACCGCTTGATGGGGCAAAATGTGATCAAGTATCTACAGGGTAAAGGCATTAATAAAGAAATCGAAGTTTATGACGGAACCTGTTACGTGCATGAAGAGTATGAGCCTAAGAGCATCGATCAGGTGCGTAGAAATTTCCCCGGCACTGAAATCCTGGTACACCCCGAATGCCGGCCCAGCGTTGTGGATAAGGCCGATTACGTCGGTAGCACCACTGGCATGCTGAACCATGTCCGGCAGTCTGGTGGCGATACTTTTTTCCTGTTGACCGAGTGTGGTCTGACGGGGATTTTGGAGTCGGAATTTCCTGGGAAAAAATTTGTTGGTAGCTGTACCACCTGCCGTTACATGAAATCCAATTCCCTGGAAGATATTCTTGATGTCCTCGAAAACCCCCGACCGGAAAATACCATCGAATTGTCCCCCGAAATACAGCAAAAAGCCCTCAGATGCCTCGAGCGGATGTTCGAGTACGCCGACCAGCGTGACGCTGGACCCTAACAGGTTGCTGAAAAACTATTTTTGGGACCTTAAAATGTTAATTTCAAGTTTACTGTTAATTTAAGAAAAC
>JAQCGX010000042.1 GCA_027619975.1 Nitrospinota bacterium | reverse complement strand
ATGCGGAAGTGCGGAATTTAATTCCGCCTTTCCAGCCTGTGCGCACAGCCTGGAAAGGCTGTGCCACTTAAAAGCAAAAACCTGTAAAACTTAACCCGCTGACGGATTTTTCTCTTTTTCAGCAACCTGCTAATAGCAAGAACCTCCTCTGCCAGCAATCGTTCTCCCGGCTGAACGAGTTCTGCCTTTTTTCGCTGGTGACCCCAAGGAATAAAACCCCTCTTATGAGATTTTATATTTTTTGAAATATTTTCTCTCGGTTTGATAAAGTGGTCCCGTACCTCTTCGGGGAAAATTTATGAACGGCCTCTTAAAAATATCTAATTTATCCCTTACTAAGGATAAGGAAATTTTAAAAACGATTTCCTTCGCACTATCTCGCGGAGATTTCCTTTTGATACTGGGGCCTTCGGGGTCGGGAAAGTCTTCTCTTTTAAGATGTCTCAATCGTTTGGAGTCAATCACCGAAGGATCCGTGTTTCTGGAAGGGTGCGATACCCGGTCCATAGACACGGTGGAACTTCGCCGCCGGATCGGCATGGTCTTTCAGACACCTGCGCTTTTGCCGGGGACGGTCCGGGAAAATATTTCTGTGAGTTCCCGATTGCACAAACGGGCATTTAAAGACGCAGAAGGTGAATCCCTGGCTCAAAAAGTAGGCCTTGCTCTGGATTTTCTGGATCGCCCAGTTGAGACCCTTTCTGTTGGCGAACAGCAACGGGTGGCACTGGCTCAGTCTCTCGCCAATCATCCTCAGGTGCTGATGCTGGACGAGCCGACTTCCGCTCTGGACCCGACAGCGGTGTTGACCATCGAGCGGTTGATTCAATCCATCAACCGCGACTTGAAAACCGCCATCTTGTGGGTCACGCACGATGTGGCGCAGGCGTTGCGCTTCAACGCCCGGACTTTGATTCTCATGGACGGAGAAATTCTTGCTGAGGGAAATATACGAGAGTTGATGGCATCCAGCGCCGATGAAACCCTGCATCGATTCTTTCAGGGAACGTTGCATGCGGACCCAACGCACCAAAGACAAGGAGATGGGGATGGAAAATGAATCGTTGCTACTTTCCTACGGGCTGGTGATCGCGGCTCTTCTGATTTCCTATTTCAACCACTTGAAAATAGAACGGGAGATGGTGACAAGCTCGATTCGCGCCACGTTGCAGTTGATTGCGGTCGGGTTTTTATTGGATGCGATTTTAAACATTGAAGAACCCATTTACCTGTTTTTTATTTTGCTATTCATGAGCGCGGTGGCAGGGGTGATTTCCGGCAATCGCGGCAAGGAAATTCCTCATTCCCACGGGATCGCTATTTTAGGCATTACGTTGGGCTCTCTGGTCACGTTTGGACTTTTGTATGGTGCGGGGGTCATTCAACCGGAGGCGCGTTACGCCATACCCTTGGGAGGGATGATCATCGGCAATTCGATGAAAGCCTCGTCGTTGACGATGAATCGTCTGATCTCAGAGCTCGGTCACCAACGGCGGCAAATTGAAACTCTACTGGCATTGGGAGCCAACGCCCGGCAAGCGGCACTGGGGGCCGTCCGGCAAGCGGTGAAAGCGGCGATGATTCCGACGATCGATACCATGAAAACCGTGGGTCTGGTTCACCTGCCCGGCATCATGACGGGTTTTATCATTGCGGGCGGATCACCGTTGACGGCGGTGAAATTTCAATTGGCGGTGATCTATATGCTGGCGGGTGCCACCGGTATCACCTGTCTTCTGGTGACCCTGATGGCCTACCGCCAATGCTTCACGAGTGATCTGCAATTGCTGGAGCAGTTTCGTCCGGCTCGGTGAGCAATGAGTCCTTGATCTCACGTGGAAAAAACTCAACATCTTTACTTCGGTCCGATCATATTTTCCGGGCGGACTTTTTCGTCGAACTCTTCAGGCGTCAACAGGCCGAGAGCGCCTGCCGCTTCCTTGAGCGACGTGTTCTCCTGATAGGCTTTTTTGGCGACTCTGGCGGCGTTGTCGTAGCCGATGTGCGGATTGAGTGCCGTCACCAGCATGAGCGAGTTTTCCAAATGCGCTTCGATCTGCACGGTGTTGGGTTGAATGCCCACCACGCAATGCTGTTTGAAGGATTTGCTGGAATCGGCCAGCAGTCGGATGGATTGCAGCAGGTTGTAAATCATCACCGGTTTGAACACGTTGAGTTCGAAATGCCCGGAGGACCCGCCGACGTTGATGGTGGTGTCGTTGCCGATGACTTGCGCGGCGACCATGGTCATCGCTTCGGACTGGGTGGGGTTGACTTTCCCCGGCATGATGGAGCTTCCCGGTTCGTTGGCGGGCAGAATGATCTCGCCGATACCGCAGCGCGGCCCGGACCCCAGCCAGCGGATGTCGTTACCGATTTTCATGAGCGAGCAGGCGATGGTTTTGAGCACGCCGCTGGTTTCCACAATGGCATCGTGCGCCGCTAAAGATTCAAATTTGTTGGGCGCCGTGATGAAGGGCAAGCCCGTGAGCTCGGCAATTTTGTCGGCGACCTGTACGGCAAAGTCCCGGTGCGTGTTGAGCCCGGTCCCAACCGCGGTTCCGCCGAGTGCGATTTGATACATGCGCGGCAGGCATCCCTGAATTCGGTCCAGCGCGTAATCGAGCTGGGTGGTGTAGCCGCTGAATTCCTGACCGAGCGTCAGTGGCGTTGCGTCCATCAGATGGGTGCGCCCGATTTTAATGATGTCCTTGAATTCGGTGGATTTTTTTCTGAAAGCATCCCGAAGTTCGGTGATGGATGGAATCAGCCGGTCATGAATTTGTTCCACGGCGGCAATGTGCATGGCGGTAGGAAAGGTGTCGTTGGATGATTGGCCCATATTGACGTGGTCGTTCGGATGGACGGGGTCCTTGGAGCCTATTTGACCGCCGCTGATTTCAATGGCGCGGTTGGCGATGACTTCGTTGGAATTCATATTGCTCTGGGTGCCCGATCCGGTCTGCCAGATTCTAAGTGGGAAATGAGCGTCTAGTTTGCCCGCGATCACTTCATCCGCCGCCTGGACCAGCAAATCCTTTTTGTCCGCCGGCAGGAGGCCGAGGGAGGAATTGACGATGGCTGACGCTTTTTTCAAGATACCCATGGCGCGGATGATCTCACGGGGCATGGTTTCTATGCCGATGTCGAAATGGATGAGGGACCTGGCGGTTTGGGCTCCATAATATCGGTCGTTGGGAACCTGAATTTCCCCCATGCTGTCCGTTTCGATTCGACTGGTCATTTTTCTTCTCCTGGTTTTTGCACAGGCTTCCCAGCCTGTGCTACTTTTTTATTAACGGAAATACTCTGCCGCTTCCGGTAGATGTTTTTTAATATAAGTTTTGAATTTTTTCAACAGCCGTTGTTCTGATTGACGAATTGCCTCGCGGGTGATGCCATGGCGATCCCCGAGTTCCTGAAGGGAAAGGGGGGATTCCGACAAGACGCGGTCTTCGAGGATCTCCTGCTCAACGGGTTTCAGGTCTTCCTTAAATGCCTCAATTTTTTCTTGCAGTGTTTCTTTGAACATTTTAGAGACGACATGTTGTTCGGGGGTTTGGTCATGACCTAAGGTATCCGCAGGGGTTTGGGTGCTTCCGGCGCTCAAGGGGGCATCCATGGGCACATCGGCGGCTCCCAGGCTGGCATCGACATCGATCACTTCCTCCTCGTCCACACCGAATCGTTCGGCCAGCAGTTTGGTGGTGGGGGCGAACCCTTCTCTTTCCAGTCGTTCTTTTTCCTTTTGCAGATTGAAAAGCAATTTTCTACGCACATTGGTGGTGCCGACTCTCACCAGCCGCCAATTGTCGAGAATATATTTCAACATATAGGAACGAATCCACCAGGTCGCATAGGCGGAAAGCCGGACGCCGCGAAGCGGATCGAAATTCTTGACCGCCTTCATGAGACCGATGTTTCCTTCCTGCACCAGATCCATCATGGTATTCCATTCGCGTTTGAAGGTCATCGCAATTCGCACCACCATCATCAGGTGGGCTGTGGTCAACCGATACGCGGCGTTGAGATCCCCCGTTTTCTTGTATTTGACGGCGAGGGCATGCTCTTCCTCCTCCGAAAGTCCTTCGTATTGCCGAATTTCCCGTAAATAGGCGGTCAGCGGGTCCAGCCTGGCGAGGGATTCGTTCGCCCGAACCACAGGAAGAAGACGGTTATTTTCCGGTTCTTCTTCTATTTCGTCTTTATCCGTTTCTTTGTTCATTCAGAAATAGTTGTGTGCATTTTTTGAGCTTTCCAAATTACGTTGAATTTGTCTGGTGTAAAAATTACAATGATATTATGACTCGATTCATTTTGTTAGGACTCATCGTAACCGTTTTTATTCTTTTGGTGCGTACATTTTTCCCATCGCCCTCCGGGACGGGGGGGCCTGCCAAGGAGATGGTCAAGGACCCCAATTGCGAAACTTATGTTCCCGAAGCAGAGGCTTTGCGACGGGTGGTGGCCGGACAGGAACACTGTTTTTGCAGTGAAAAATGCGCCGAAGAATATTCACGAAAAAATGCTTAATATTAAGTATTGAATGGTGATCTTCCGCCCCCGGATTTTTTCAGAAACATCCAGTTTCTATAATGGACGTGTTAGGGGTGGCGTGAATAAATATCAAATTTCCGGGTCTCTGTAATATTATATCAAAGGATAGCCCTCACATTTTAAAACATTTGAGAGTGCCTCTAAAAATTGTGTTTGGCCATGAGCGGCCCTTATGAGATTAGGGCCCGTGAGTTGCCTTAAAGAAAAATTATCGAATTATTAGAAGTTCCTTTAATGTCTGGTCGTGTTATCCAATTCTTGGAAATGGGGTTTTATGTTCAAAAAAATGAGTGTTCTGGGTGGGATGGTATTGATTTTGGGTCTGGTGATAGCTTCCCCCAATGCCTTTGCTGATGACGTGTGCGTTCCGGTGGAAGAAAAACGTGTCAAGGTCGAGGGCTATATCTCCAAAAAATTCAAAAAGCAGGAGAAGGCTATTTTCAAGGAATTCGCGGAAATGGGGCACACCCGGGTGGCTTTGCGTCCTTATCCCGTTGGCGACACTTCCAAGGTGGTGGCCATTGGCCGCTGTGTTCCGGCTTATATCGCCCGGCACGTGCTGGAACGGACATTGAAATACACAAGCGGTGTGGATCAGATTGTCAACCAGGCCTTTATCTCCTCGCATTGGTTCGGGGTTGGGGTCACGATGTTTGATGAACCGTCCCAACAGAATGTAACCCCGGAACAGGTTCAACAGTTACTGGACCCGGCCTTGAGCACCGATGAATTTCAGGCGCTTTACCAAAAGTTTTCGATTCAGGACGAAACGGTTCCCTATTTTGGGTCGCAGCCAAAAAACGCTAAGAAGGCGCAATAACAGACGTTTTGTCTGGATCGGGTTTTTTTTTGTTGAAGGGGCAGGAGCTTGCAAATAAATTCACCCAGAATTTGTTGCAATGGCTCCTGCCCGTGTCGCTCTCTGGTATCAATATTAATCGCGCCGGACCAGGCGGACGGCATGGGAAATGGTTTTATCGTCCTTGCGATACCAGTAGGGAAGCCCGTTCACATAAAATATGATTTGCGCTTCGCCGCCTCTGGTTTCACTGGTCCAGGAGCAGTTGCCCATTCCGGGAGGGAAAATGGAATCGATGTTGATATCCGTCCCTTTGAAATCCTTGTTGAGTTTGGATTTTTCGAAAAGGGAAGTGGCTTCATGAATGGTGGGCATCCGCCAATCGTTGTGACCGGCGAAATTTTTATCGTTCATATCCCTGGCATATTGTTCGGCTTCGTCCCAGGTCACTTCCTTATCCAGGTCCAACCGGGAGTCGTTGGCGAGCCAGGTCAGGCTGGTCAGGGAGTCGTAAATGCTTCCTTCTGCGCTTTTTAAAAATCGGGACTTGTTTTTTTCCATAATATTCCTTTCCTGAACCTCCACGCACATTGGGAGGGCACGAGGTATTAGCGATGGATGGGATCATTCTGTAAAACCCTTGAGCATTCAAAAACTCTGCCAAGGGTAGCAAAATTTAATTGAGTCTGTAAAGGTCTTCCCTTCGGTCTGCAAACAGATGATTGTTCGGGTTGAGGCGTTTATCCCTGGCTGACGCAATATCCAGTTCGACCACCTTAACTTCCTCCTGGTCCAGGGATGCCCGGTACAAGACCTCGCCGGACGGGGCCACCACCTGACTCTGACCCATAAACTTCAGACGTTGACCGGGAATGCGTTCCTCCTGTCCGACCCTGTCTGCGGTGGCGATAAAAATCCCGTTTTCGAGACAGCGGGTGATCATGGCATCCGGGCAATGTTTTAAAACCAGATTGGCGGGATGAGCGATGATGTCGGCGCCCTTTAAGGCCAGTGTGCGCGCGGTTTCAGGAAAACGCCAGTCGAAACAGATCATCATCCCCACGCGCGCGCAACCGATGTCAAAAACCGCGAGCGGTGTTGTTCCCGGCTGAAAAATCTGCTTTTCGGTATCGAAGAGATGGGCTTTCTGGTATTTGCCGATGAAGCCGTAAGGGCCCACCATCACGGCGCTGTTGTAAATGGCGTCCCCTTCACGCTCAACGATTCCCCCGACGATGACGGCATTGATGTTTTTTGCCAGAGAGATGAGAGACTGGGTGGTCAACCCGTCGGGAACGGTTTCGGCAAGTTCCAGGGCCTCCTCCCGGTTGATGAACTGATAGCCCGTGGTGAAAAGCTCCGGCAGGACAAAAAGGTCCGCGCTTTCTTCAGCCAGCACACCGAGCACCTGCGCCAGGTTGTTCTCAATATCCCCGAATAGGGGATTATTTTGTACAAACCCTATTTTCATATAACGTTTTATATTCCTTGGTGTTTTGCCCGCGTTTAAAGGTTTTCGGCAGGGACAGGATAGTGGAAATAACGAGGCAGTGACAAGTATAAATTTTCAGATCTAGTAATCTTGCGAAGCGTCAGGAAATAGAGGACGCAAAAGGCCGCTATTTCAAGCGGGATAACTGTTGGCGCATCCAGTGATCGATCAGAGTCAGGGCGACCATGGCCTCGGCAATGGGAACGGCACGGGGGCAGATACAGGGATCGTGCCGGCCTTCGACGTTGATGGTCGCGGTCTTGCCTTTTTGGGTGACGGTGTTTTGGGTTTTGTTGATGGACGATGTGGGTTTCACCACCATACGGAGAACAATATTCTCCCCGTTGGAAATTCCTCCGAGAATACCGCCGGCATGGTTGGTTTTTGTGGTGATTTTTCGGCCTTTCATGATAAAGGCATCATTGCATTCGGAGCCGAGCATCTCGGCGGCTTCAAATCCAATGCCGATTTCCACTCCCTTGACCGCTGGAATGCTCATGACGGCCTTGGCCAAGTCGGCATCGAGCCGGTCGAAAACCGGTTCTCCGAGGCCGGCAGGAACGCCCTCAACCACGACTTCCACAATGCCGCCGACAGAGTCGCCTATTTTTCTGGCTTTCATGACATGGGCGATCATCTTCTCGGCCATGGCTTTGTCGGGGCAGCGGATGATATTTTTTTCGATCTCATCGAAATCGAAGTTTTGGGCACGGATGGGTCCGATTTGCCGGGTATAACCGGTTATTTTTATTTTCTGGCGTTTGAGGAGTTTTTTGGCGATGGCGCCGGCGGCGACCCGACCCACGGTTTCCCGTGCGCTGGAGCGGCCTCCGCCACGGTAATCACGAAACCCGTATTTCATCTGATAGGTGTAGTCGGCGTGACCGGGGCGAAAAAGATCTTTAATCAGTTCATATTTCGAGGAATCCGCGTCCTGGTTTATCACCAGCATGGAAATCGGGGTTCCCGTCGTTTTGCCCTGGAAGACCCCGGACATGAACTGGACCTTGTCGCCTTCCTTGCGGGTGGTCGTGACCTTGCTTTGACCGGTTTTCCGGCGGTCGAGTTCTTTTTGGATTTCTGACTCCTTGAGCGGCAGTCCTGCCGGACAGCCCTCAACCACAACCCCGACCCCTGGGCCATGGGATTCACCCCAGGTCGCTATTTTGAATATTTTTCCAAACGTGTTTCCCGACATGATTTTTTTCTTATCGAATTGGAGTCAAACCACTTTCCACGAATTTCGAGGGAGAAGTGTTTTTATATTTAAAACTTGTCCGGTGAAAAAACCGGAAATGACCACAATTAAAAATAGTTAAGGTGAGAGATCGTTTTGTTTAAGGAAAGTCTGGAGCACCACAGGCCGAATTCCACACAGCCTGAAAAACCACGTCTTTATCAAGGAGACTGGGGAGAGTAAAAAGGCTGGGAATGGTGATTGATCGAGAATCAGTGCCGATTGAAGGTCAACCTATCGACGAGATCCACCTGGAACAAAAACCACGCACTGAAAGTTTTTTCGTGCTCCGGTTTTCGACCAAAACGACGTTTCGGATAACCGGAGATTATTCGTTGTCCACCAATTCCCGCAATTCTTTCCCAGCTTTAAAGAAGGGTACTCTTTTTGCGGGAACATCGACTTTGTCACCTGATTTTGGGTTGCGCCCGACCCTTGCGTTTCTCTCTCGGATGCGGAAGCTGCCAAAGCCTCGTAACTCAACCTTTTTCCCTTCGCTCAGCGACTCTGTAATGCTCTGAAATACAGTGTTTACAACAATTTCGGTCTGCTTTTTGGTCAGGTCAATTTGGTTTGCCACCTTTTCAACCAGCTCTGCTTTTGTCATTAATTGGTCCCCCTCGTCGCGCAACGAAAAGATAATTGGTGGTATCCACAGGAATAAAATTTGCTCTCAAAGTATAGCACTAAAGTCAATGAAGTCAAGCCGTTTGATAGCGTTGAGCCAGGGGTTCTTGTTAGGGAGGGATTAAAGCGATTGTTGAAGAAATCGATAAAACGTAATGTTATCAATAGCCTGCAATTTTGATCCTGAGTAATTTTTTCTTTTGAGTCGGGAATCGCAGGGTTGGGGCGGGGGTTTTAATCGTATTTAATCATTGCAGGGTCCAAAGAAACTGGGGCACCGGGTAAGCGTTAGACGAAAGGGTTTGGGTCAGGTTTTTTGAAAGTGAGGACTGCAACAGCCAATCGAGGAAAGGAACCTCTTCTTCTTCCTCCACGATTTGTGGGGGGCCGTCGATGTGAGCCTGAATGGCAAGAGCATCGATGGCATCCTGCAAGCCGCCAAGTTGATCGACCAGATTATATTCCAGTGCCTGCCGACCGGTGAACACCCGCCCATCCGCCAAGGGCTTTACTTGTTCGGTCGAAAGGTTTCTGCCTTTTGCCACGTCTTCAACAAACTGCTGATGCACATCATCCACCAGGTTTTGTAGCAGTTTGCGCTCTTCATCGGAAATGGGTCTTACGGGAGAACCGGCATCCTTGAATTCTCCACTTTTAATGACTTCGGGCTTCACTCCGATTTTTGAAATCAGGTCCTGAATATTGGAGAAAGCCATGATGACCCCGATACTTCCCGTCAACGTTCCCGGATTCGCGAAGATTTCATCGGTGGCGCTGGCAATGTAATATCCGCCGGAGGCCGCAACGGTCCCGAGCGAGGCATAAATCTTTTTCGTTCCGTCTTCTTTGATTCTGACGACGGCATTGTATATTTCCTGGGAAGGTCCCACCGCACCCCCAGGGGAATCAATTCTTAATATGATTCCCCTGACGTGGGGGGCGCGTTGAAATTTCCTCAACTGCTGAACGATTTCTCTTGAACTGGAGATCATTCCCTGAATTTCCACGACGGCGATCTGATTGTCTGACTGGATGAAACCGTCTGAAAAAAATGCGCTAATGACGGAAGACACGATCATCATCAGAAAGACTCCCCCAATAATCAGCAAAAGAATTTTACCAAAGGATCTTTTGGATTTTGGAGCGTCGTAAGAAGTCATAGGGATCACCCGTTAGAAAGAGAAAAAATCATTCGCTACTCTCTTCTTCTTTGAAGTTTTCGAATTCAGCCTGTTCTTTTTCGATTTCTTCAATGCTCAGGTTTTGTTCAAACGCTTTGATGCTCAAAGCGATTTTCTTGTTGACGGTATCCACCTTAATAACTTTGGCTTGAATGGGATCGTCAACCTTCACCACCTGGTCGGGAGATGCAACTTTATTCGAAGACAATTGCGAGACATGGATCAATCCTTCCAGTCCATCGCCAAACTCGGCAAAGGCTCCGAACCCGGTCACTTTAATAATGTTCCCGGTCACTTCGGTGCCGATGGGATAGTTTTTAGCAATATCGTTCCATGGGTCGGGCTCGAGTTGCTTGACTCCCAGCGAAATCCGGCTGTTGCCTTTGTCGATGCTGAGGACAACGGATTTGATTTTGTCTTTCTTTCTGAGCGCTTCGGAAGGGTGTTTGATCTTCTTCCAGCTCAAGTCGGAAATGTGAATCAGACCGTCCACTCCATCTTC
This sequence comes from Nitrospinota bacterium, assembly GCA_027619975.1. Classification (NCBI taxonomy): domain Bacteria; kingdom Pseudomonadati; phylum Nitrospinota; species Nitrospinota bacterium. Next base: position 12,378 of record JAQCGX010000042.1, on the reverse strand, counting down.
CAGTTCGACAAATGCGCCAAAGTCCGTCAGGTTTCTGACCGTACCCTCGACTTCGGAGCCAATGGGATATTTCCCATCGATACCTTCCCAGGGATTGGGTTCGATTTGTTTCATCCCGAGAGAAATTCGTTTTCTTTCTTTATCCAGAGTGAGCACGACGGCTTCCACGTCATCGTTGAGCGCCACCATTTTACTTGGGTGTTTGACGTGCCGGCTCCAACTCATTTCTGAAATGTGAACCAGGCCTTCGATGCCTTTTTCCAATTCCACAAAAACCCCGTAATCGGTGATGCTGACCACGCGTCCTTTGATTCTGGTGCCAACGGGGAACTTGCCTTCAACCTCCACCCACGGATCGGGGGTGATTTGTTTCAAGCCGAGGGAGACGCGCTCTTTCTCTTTATCGTATTTGAGAACCATCACTTTAACCATGTCGCCAATGGCAAACATTTCGGAGGGATGGTTGACCCGGCCCCAGGACATGTCTGTGATATGCAGTAAACCGTCCATGCCGCCAAGGTCGATGAAGACGCCGTATTCGGTGATGTTTTTGACAATACCTTCGATAAGGTTGCCCTCGGCCATCTGCTCCAGGGTACCTTCTCTGAGTTGTGTGCGTTGCTCTTCAAGAAGAATTCTGCGGGAAAGGACGATATTTCCCCGTTTTTTGTTCATCTTGATGATCTTCATTTTGAACGTGTCGCCGATCAGTTTTTCCAGATTGCGGATCGGGCGCAAGTCGATCTGCGAACCAGGAAGGAAAGCCTTGAGGCCAATATCGACGGTGAGTCCGCCTTTGGCCTTGGCAATGACAATGCCTTCGATGGTTTGATCGGCTTCATAGGTTTTCACCAGGTCATCCCAAATTTTGATTTTGATGGCCTTTTCTTTGGACAGAACAACATTGCCTTCGTTGTCTTCCACGCGTTCCAGATACACTTCAATCTCAGATCCGGCGACAAGACTCTTGCCATGATCAGGAAACTCATGCAGCGAGATGAGGCCTTCGGACTTAAAGCCAACATCCACGATGATATGGTCTTTATGGACTTCGATAACGGTTCCGTTGATGATTTGGCCTTCCTTGAACTGGCCCAGACTTTCACTGAAGTAGGCTTCCATTTCATCGTAGGAGACTTGGTCCTCGGTGGATAATTTATCCTTTTCCGCAAGTTCATCCTGGTCCATTTGGGCTCTCAGGGTTGCATCAGTTTTCATGATCAAATAACTCTCACTTTCAGTTAATAATTCAGGGGCCCCGAAAAATCCAACTCGGACTCCGGGGCAACCCTTTTAATAATTAAGGGGCGGTCCTGGCAAAAGCCAAAAAAATACTCATTTTCAACGGTCCCCTCTAACAAGTCGGGTTTTTTTGAATCCAACCCATCATATGGTTCACTACTTCGTTCAAATCAAGGCTCGTGGTGTCCAGACAAATTGCATCCTCCGCAGGTTTCAGGGGAGATACTTTTCTATTTCTGTCTTTGTCATCCCTGAGTTTTACCTGTTCTATGATGGCATCAAGGTCCACAGCCTGATTTTTTGCTTTCAACTCCAGATAGCGGCGTTTCCCTCTTTCTTCGGGGGTGGCGTCCAGAAAAAACTTTTTATCCGCCTCGGGGAAAACGACGGTGCCAATGTCGCGCCCTTCCATGACGATATTGCCGCTTTTCCCCATCGTCCTCTGGGAGGCGACCAGGATTTCCCGAACCTTTCCAAGAGAAGCAACGATGGCGGCGTCCTGGTCAACGGATTTGGTTCTTAAGAGGCCGGTCACATCTTTTTCGTCAACAACAACGGCTTGGCCCTCGGGTCCGGGAATAAATTGTATATTCAGATTCCTGGCAACCTCGGCAATGTCTTCTTCATGGTCCAATGTCATTCCCAATTGCTGGGCCTTCCAGGCAACCGCCCGATACATGGCGCCGGTATTGATATGTCTAAACTGCATTTTTTGGGCGACAATTTTAGCGGCGGAACTCTTTCCACTACCAGCAGGTCCGTCGATTGCGATGATCATTTATTCTTCACTCAGGTTTAAACGATATTTGTTTGCCGTCTCAAACGTTTGTTCCAGCAATTGGCTGTCTTCGTTTTCTATGGCGTTTCGCACTTGCTGCAGGGATGCCTGGAATTTATCGATCAGGCTTAAAACGGGTTTTTTATTGGATAAGAAGATGTCCCGCCACATGACCGGATTGCTGGAGGCGATCCGCGTGATATCTTTCAACCCGCCTCCGGAAAAAGAGATAACCTCCGTATGGTTTTTGGTGGAGATACCGCCAATGGTGTTCATCAGAGTGTAGGCGATGATATGGGGCAAATGGCTGACCGCTCCAAAAATAGTGTCGTGCTCTTCTACATCCAGGCTGATGACCTGCATGCCTGTTTGTTCCCAGAATTCTTTCACCCTCGCCAGAGCGGAAGCATTGGTTTTCAGGGTCGGGGTGACAATGCATTTTTGCTGCTCGAATAAATCAGGCGACGAGGCTCCAAAGCCGGATTTTTCTCCACCCGCTATTGGATGGGAGCCGACAAAATAAACCGAGTCCGGCAACTGGGATTGAATATCACTCACCACCGTTTTCTTGACCGACCCTACATCTGTCACGATGCAACCGGGCTTAAGAAAAGCCGCAATTTCACCGGCAATCGGCCCCAATGTACTCACCGGCGTACAAAGAACGACCAAATCGGAATGCCTGACAGCGGTCTGCAAGTCGGTTGCGTAGGAGTCGATGATGCCGAGCTCTTGGGCTTTTTTTAGTTTTTCGGGGTTCATTCCAAAACCAACAACGTTTTTGACCAGCCCCTTTTTTTTACACACGCGCGCCAAAGATCCGCCCAAAAGACCCACCCCGATGATGGTGATTTGCTCGAACGTCTTCATGCCTTGGTCCTCGACTCTGGATAAGACCCCAAAACTTTCATGAACAGGCTTTGCCGGCTCAAGGCGTCGATCACTTTCTGGACGTTGGGGTCATCGACATGACCGTCGAAATCAAGGTAGAAAAGGTACTCCCAGGTTCTGTTTCTTAGAGGCCGGGATTGAATTTTCGTCAGATTGATTTTATGCATGGCAAACATTTGCAGGACATTGAGCAGGGAACCGGCTTCATCCTTGATGGAAAACATGAGGGTGGTTTTGTTGCTCTTGGCCTTTTTGGCTTTTTCCTTGCCGATGATCAGGAAACGGGTGTGATTGTCTGGCCGGTCCTGGATTTTTTTGGCCAGAACATTCAATTGATTCACTTCTGCGGCGAGCGCTCCGGCAATGGCGGCGGTGGTTTTTTTCTTGCTGGCCAGTTGCGCGGCGCTGGCCGTACTTGAAAACGGGATTTGCTCGACGCCGGGCAGATGCCGGTTCAGCCAGTTCCTGCATTGGGCCAGGGCCTGGGGGTGCGAGTAAATCACCTTGATGCTATTCATGTCCTCAGCTTTGGACAACAGGCACAGCGAAACTTCCAGCTTGATCTCGTCGCAGATCAAAAGGGGAGAGTCCACGAAACAGTCGAGAGTCAGGTTGATGACCCCTTCGGTGGAGTTTTCTACCGGAACGATGCCGTAATCACAATTTCCCTGCTCAACCTCGGAAAATATGACTTCGATGCTGTTGAATGGAGTCAAGACGGCAGAACGACCGAATTGCTTGATAGCGGCCTGGTGGCTGAACGTGGTTTCCGGACCCAGAAAGGCTATTTTGAGGGGTTTTTCCAGGGCGAGGGTCGCGGAGAAAACTTCGCGAAAAACCACTTCCACGGCTTCATCCGGGAACGGCCCCTGGTTGCTGTCTGTTAAACGCCGTATGATATCCCGCTCCCTGTGGGGAACATGGAAATGCTTGGCACTGTTGGCTTTGGACTTTTCTTTGCCTATCTGGATCGCGAGAGCGGCCCGTCGGTTGATCAGCTTCAACAGCTGATCGTCAATCTTGTCTATTTTTTCGCGTAAATCTTGTATTTCGGGCAATGCATATTACCGCCTTTACTTGGATTTTCGAAAATCCGCTGGAATCTCGAATGGAAGTGTAGGATCATTTCACAATTGAGTCCCCGATTGCAAGTAAATATTTTTTAAGGAGTTAAAAAGATGGTGCTTCTGGAATTCAGCATGTCCCCAATGGATAAGGGGGAAAGTGTCAGCAAGTATGTCAGCCGGTCGCTTAAAATTATCGACGAAAGTGGCGTGGATTATCGCCTGAACCCGATGGGCACAGTGTTGGAAGGAGAATGGGACGAGGTGATGGCGGTGGTGAAAAAGTGCTATGACACGATGAGGGCCGACTGCAAGCGCATCACCTGCTCGATCAAAATCGACCACCGCGAAGGCAAAACCGGGCGGCTGGAGTCCAAGGTTGCGTCCATTGAGTCGAAACTGGGTAAAACGATGAAGAAATGAATGTGGGGGAGGCATGAAAACCTATGCGCGTGCCTCCAAAGTCACCCCATTAGCCTTTTCTCAGAGTTGCACGATATGCGGATATTGGCATATAATGGCAAATATTGTCATTAATCTTATGGGAGTGCATAAAAATGGCGAGTTTGAATGTTTCTTTACCCGATGTAATGCGGGAATGGGTCAACGCGCAAGTGAAAGGCGGGGAGTATGCCAATGCCAGTGATTACATCCGTGACCTGATCCGGAGCGATCAAAGGAAGCGCGAGGCTCTGAAAGAGGCTGTACTTGAAGGTCTGTACAGCGGAACCAGTCCGCGGAAGATCCAGGACATCGTTAAAGATACCAAAGTTCGGCTTAAAAATGCCTGACTATGAACTTTCCCAAAAAGCCGACCAGGATTTAACGGAAATTTATCAGTATTCGATTGAGACTTTTGGCGAAGGCCAGGCCGATAAATATTTTCTGGACTTGGATCATTGCCTGCAAACTTTGGCAGAAAATCCGCATCAAGGCCGTCCGGCTGACGAAATCGAAAAAGGGATTTTCCGTTATGAACACGGCAGGCATATAGTCTTTTACGTGGTCCGACCGCCGGGGATTTTTGTCGCCCGTATCCTCCATCAAAGCATGGATATTAGACGCCATTTTGGGCCTGCGTAAAACCGATCTTTAGTTGGTTAATCTTGTTCCCGCCACCTATCATAGCTTTCTTTAGGCAACCATTTTTCTTCCGGCTTTGAAGCGTTTTTACTGTCATCAACTAATTCACCCAATCCCTTGATTGGTCCCTGCTCTTTAATAAGTTCCTTGAAGGATTTCCCATCCCGGTTCTGATAATTTTGTACCAACGTTTGTAAATGTTCAATTTGCTTACGCAGTCGCCCAATTTCTTTGTCCTTTTCTTCGAGCTGGATTTCAAGTTGTTCTATTTTTGGGTTAAGATCGATCTTGTCTTCTTGAAAAATTCCAAAAACCCAACTGATAAAAAGGGAAATACCTAAAAACCATAGGATAGCTTCCAAAACTTTCTTTCCTCCCTCTAGGTAAAGTTAGGTATTCATAGCAAATTGACAGATGGATGCTTAAAAGGATTGGAAATTTATGAGAAATCCCCTTTCTTATTTTAGATCAAGTTTTGATATAGTGTTAAAATATCAAATAAGGAGGTTTTATTCAAATGTTAGCTTATTCCCATGCCCGGTTATGCTTTAAGGCTAAATATATTGAACCTTTGAATGATGATGATTTATTTCAGGTCGAAACACGGAGGAGTGGAATATTTCGAATGACTAAAAGGAAATTTTATGAGATTTTTCCAAATGTAATAAGGAGCAAAAGCTACCAAGTAAAGGGCATTTACCACTATCCAAAAGTACCCTCAAAAGCCTTTCCTTTTAAAGTTAAGTGATCTTAAATAAATTAGGTTTAATAATCCATCCTCCCCCCCATCAACTCCTTGCGAATATAGTGAACCACCGCGCGCATTTCTTCTTTGGATAGATTGTCCTTCCACGGCATCATGGCGGTTCCGGGGCGGCCATTGGTGGCGGATGCGATCATCCGTTCCCAGGTGAGTTCTTTTTTCGATTGTGCGGATGTGAAATTTTTAGGCGGCGGGTTCAAGGCGTTGGCGGCGAAGCTCTTTCCATCGCCTTCAATCCCATGACACACCTTGCACCGTTTGAGATAAATTTCCTTGCCCAATTCCAGCTGGGGCTGAGGGGCGTCATGCGATGACGCCAGCAGCCATCCGGGGAATATTAATAAGCCTATTAAATAAAGATTCATGGTTTTTGCGCTGGATGTTTTAAGGAAAGTTTTATTTAAAAACCTCTCCTATCCTTCGACAAGCTCAGGATGACAAGCTTGGTAAAGAGCAGAATTTTTTCAGCTCAGCCGATGTCTTCCAGCTTGTCGATCAACAGGATTTGGACGAGTTTATCCTTGATCCTGAGGATCAGCTTTGGGAATACGATTTTTTTGTCGTTCAGAGACACGTAAAAAACATCGATTCCCCGGTCGCCTTTGGTCGAGATTTTGGCGCGATGAATCTGAATGCCAAATTCTGAAAACACGGTGGCGATTTTGTACAACATGCCGATATGGTCACGGGCTTCGATGCGGACAATCGTGAACGGGGTTTTCATCGCGTTGTCCACTTGAATTTTAGGGATGATTGCCAGGGAGGCTGTTTTTGCAACGACGTATCGTGTTCGGGCGGCAAATAAAGTGCGCAGGTCCATTCTGCCCTCGAAAATTTCCCCGAGGTTGCGTTTTACGTCTTTCCAGACTTTCAGGCTTTTCGGGTCTTCTTTGGCGGCTCCCACTTGCAGGGTGATGATGACGATGCCGTCTTTTTTTAAATAGATGCGGGCGCTCAGGATATTAAGGTTTTTCGCGGTCAGCGTTCCCACCAGTTTTTTGAAGGCTTCCAGTTTTGCCAGACAGCACAGGGTCACATTGTGGAAGTTTCCCGCTTCGTTGTATTGATGATGGAAAATAAACCGTTTATCCTTGAGGGATCGAATGAGGCGCAGGTGCAAAGCGATTTCTTCGGATATCGATGATAGCAGGTAATTTTTCGGAAGCCGGGCGAGATGCTGTTCGATTTCCTCCACAGGAAACTCTGACTGCAGGGCTTTGTATACCTCATCACTGGTGGTTTTGGACTTTTCCTTCAGAGACGCCGGTCGTTCCAGGTGCTGAAGGATACGGTGATACAGGTCGGACAATAAAACACTTTTCCATGCGGTCCACGTTCCCGGGGCCACGGCTCTAAGGTCCGCATAGCTGATGAGATATAAAAGTTTCAACCGCTCTTCATTGCCCACTTTTTCCGCGAAATTTTTAATAATTTCCGGTTCGTGAATGTCCTGGTGCAAGGCGGTTTCGATCATTTCAATCTGGTTGGCGATCAGGAAACTCAGCGTTTGGGCTTCAGAGGCGGTGAGTTTAAGACGATCGGTTATCGCGGACAAAATATCTCCCTGGTTGCAGCTCGTTTGAGACCCATGATCTTTTCCAATGGAAATCAGGAGGACCGCAAATTTGAGCAGTGGTTTCTTGGAAATTTTCTGGTAAATTTGGGCCAACTCATCAAGACCGTGTCCGTCGGGGTCTATCAGTTCTTCCAGAAAGTGCACCATTCTCAGAGAATGTTCATCGGCGGTGTAGCGATGATAAAAATCATAACTGACCATGCAGTGCGCCCGGCCAAACTCAGGCAGGATCTGGCCCAGTATTTCCGATTCATGCAAGAGCCTGAGGCCTTTTTCCGCATGTGGCTCCTCAAGGAGAGAAAATAAAAAATTTTTTACGGAAGTTTCTTTTATGAACTCCTCGTCCAGCAGGTGTTTATGACGGTGGAGTTGTCTTTTTAGACCAAAATCGGGTGCCAGGTTATTTTTCCGGCAAAGTTCAAATGGTTTAAGAAGGAGAGTCCGGTCGTTTTGGAATCTTTCTTCCAGGTTCCCCTCCATCAGCAGGGTCGAGTCCTTGGCAATGAATCCGTCACCCAGAGATTTTTGCGTCAGGGTAGAAAGTACCGACTTGAAAGAACGCTGAGTTTGTCGGCAAAGTTCGAACACGGTGTGGGAGAAATTTTTGATGTTTGTGGCATGCAGAAAATAATCGCGCATGAAGTTTTCGACACAGGCGGTTTCGTTATTTCCCGTGTAATTCAGATTCGCGGCCAGTTTTTTTTGAATATCGAGACTGAGCACGTCAGATTTTTTTTCTACCAGGTAATGCAGTTCATTGCGCACTCTGAGTAAAAAGTTGACGGACTCGTAAAGCGTGTCCACTTCCTGTTTCGAGATCATTGCATTTTGACCAATTTCCCGAATCGACAGACAGCCAAATCGGACCGCCGTCGCCCATAAAGCGGTGTGGTAGTCTCGCAATCCGCCGGCGCCCTCTTTAATATTGGGTTCCCGGGTGCCAACCAACCCATCTTCCATTCCGTAACGGGAATATTTTTCCTTCAGTTTTGAATCCAGAAATTGTTTGATATTTTTTTTAAGAACGTTTTTTTCGAAGGATTGGTTGAAATCTTCGTATATTTCTTTTTGACCGATCAAAAACCGGGTTTCTATCATCGAAGTCTTGATGGTCAGATCTTCTTTGGCAAGTTGGATACACTCTTTAATGGTCCGGCAACTATGGCCGATTTCCAGACCGATTCCCCAGAAAATTGAAATGAGGTCTTGAATGAATGTGTCGGTTATTTTTTTTATTTTTTCCGGACGGAGAAATAACAGGTCGATGTCCGAAAACGGGTTCATCTCGCCTCGGCCATAACCGCCGACGGCTACCAGGGCGAATTCTTCCAGGGTGTTCGACCCGGAGTAAGGTTTGATCGACGCCAGAGCGTTGATGAGATGGCGAATGACGGCATCGATCAGGCAGGTATGGGCTTGAATGACTTCCCGGCCTCCGGCGCCGTCCCGGTGCCAGGCACGGATTTTTTCCTTTTCATCTCTCATCAGGACCTTGAAGGCCGTAAAAAATTCCAGGCGTTCCCTTGGGTTGTCGGGGATATTCTGGACCGGGCGGAAATCAATTCCGAATTTGTAATGGTGGGTCGATTGACTCATTAAAGTATAGGGGACCTCGCTGAACGGCAACGGAAGGGGTGGATTAACAACTGATTCTGAACGGGAGTCACTCTGTATTCATGACATGCCTGTGGATGAAAAGGACAGGTTCAACATTGTGTTCATAATGTGATAACTACCCTCAGTATAAGAAAAGGATATCACCAAACTTCAAATCCTGGAAATGGAAATAAGGCCATGGAATTAAAAGAGGTTTGGCAATACGGGGTTTTTGAAGGTCGTGGTTCGGATGGACGAACTTTTTTTATTGCCTTGCTAATGGGATTAAAGTGTATGGTTTTTTCAATGATTCCATAGGGATGGGGACCAAAATGGCTTGACAAAACCCACTCAATAATTTAGTTTACCCCCCATCCACACTCTTTTATTTTTCAAGTGTTTTCTTATCATTCTTCTGGATTGAACCATTCCGGTAATCCATTAATCCATAAACCAATCTATTTTTTTGAGGAAATTTGTGATCATGGTAAATACAGACCAGCCAGATATCATATATACAAAAGTTGATGAAGCGCCAGAGCTTGCGAGCGGATCGTTTCTTCCGATAGTGCAGTCTTTCACGCAAGTGGCGGGTGTCAAGGTGGGCACGATGGATATTTCTCTCGCGGGCAGAATCATCGGCCAGTTTCCCGACAAGCTCAAACCCGAACAGCGGCAACCGGATGATCTGGCGGTTCTGGGCGAACTGGTAATGAAGCCGGAAGCGAATGTCATCAAGCTGCCCAATATCAGCGCGTCCATTCCCCAGTTAAAGGACGCCATCCAAGAATTGCAGTCTCAAGGTTATGCGGTTCCTGACTACCCGGAGAATCCGAAAAATGACGAGGACAAGGAAATTAAAGCCAAGTATGGCAAGGTTCTGGGAAGCGCGGTCAACCCGGTGTTGCGACAAGGGAACTCGGATCGCAGGGCCTCGGTTTCGGTCAAAAATTACGCCAAAAGTAATCCCCACAAAATGGGCAAATGGGCAAAAGACTCTAAAACAAATGTTGCGACCATGACGAGTGGAGATTTCCGCTCCAATGAAAAATCTGCAACCATTTCAGAGCAGTCGGCTGGAAAGGGCAGGATCGAGTTTGTCAGTGCGGACGGCAGCACCACGGTGTTGAAAGACAAATTAACTTTTGACGCCGGCGATGTGGTCGATGCGACCGTGATGAGTTGCTCAGCGTTGCGCAACTTTTTTGCAAAGCAAATCGAGGCGGCAAAAAAGGACAGTGGCGTGGTGCTTTCTTTGCACATGAAAGCCACGATGATGAAAATTTCCGATCCCATCATCTTTGGTCATGCCGTAACCGTTTTTTTTGCAGATGCTTTTGAGAAGCATGCGGACACGTTTAAAAAATTAGGCGTCAACCCGAATAACGGTTTGGGCGACGTGTATGCCAAGATTAAGGGTTTGCCGGAATCCCAGCAAAAAGAAATCGAAGCGGACATACAGGCTTGCATCAAGAAAGGGCCTGAGCTGGCGATGGTCGATTCCGATAAAGGGATAACCAATTTACATGTGCCGAGCGACATCATTGTTGACGCTTCCATGGCGGCGACGATTCGCAACTCTGGAAAAATGTGGGGTCCCGATGGTAAAGAACACGACACATTGGCCCTGATTCCCGACAGCAGTTATGCGGGTATTTATCAGTCAGCCATTGATTTTTGTCGGGAGAATGGTGCGTTTGACCCGACCACGATGGGCACGGTTCCCAATGTCGGCCTGATGGCGGAAAAGGCGGAGGAATACGGATCTCACGACCGGACCTTTGAAATGTCTGGAAAAGGTTCTGTCCGGGTGATTGATGGGGCGGGACAGATCATGCATCAACTCGATGTCGAAGCGGGTGATATCTTCCGCAGTTGCCAGGTAAAGGATATTCCCATTCAGGACTGGGTCAAGCTGGCCGTCAGCCGAGCCAGGCTGTCTGCAACGCCTGTTGTTTTCTGGTTGGATAAAAACCGGGCTCATGACGCCCAGATGATTGAAAAAGTAAACCGCTACCTGAAGGATCACGACACGAGCGGTCTGGACATTCAGACCCTGTCGCCGGTGGAGGCTATGAAACATGCGTTGAAACGGGCCAAAGAAGGCAAGGACACTATTTCCGCCACCGGAAATGTTCTCAGGGATTACCTGACCGACCTGTTCCCGATACTGGAACTTGGCACCAGCGCAAAAATGCTGTCGATCGTTCCGCTCATTCAGGGCGGGGGTCTTTTTGAGACCGGGGCGGGAGGTTCGGCGCCCAAGCATGTTCAGCAGTTTGTGAAGGAAGGGCATTTAAGATGGGAGTCTCTTGGCGAATTTCTGGCTCTGTCGGAATCATTGGCGCATTTGGGTAGAAAAAACCAAAATGCAAAAGCGCAAGTGCTGGCAGAAACACTCGACCGGGCCACCGGCAAGTTGATGGAGAATAAAAAATCTCCAGGCCGTGAGGTGGGTGAGTTGGATAATGCCGGAACCCATGTTTATGAAACGCTCTATTGGGCTGAAGAGCTGGCGGCGCAAAACGACAATCAGGAGCTTAAAGAGCGGTTTCAGCCTGTCGCTCAAGCGCTTGCGGCCAAACTGGATGTCATTATTAAAGAACTGGTTGCCGCTAAAGGCAAGCCTGTTGATATCGGCGGTTATTATCATCCTGATGCGCAAAAGGTGGCGGCGGGGATGCGTCCGAGTGCAACATTCAACAAAATATTGGACAGCCTGGCAAATTGATCGAGAGGAAAACGAACCCCGATTAAAACACAGAACATCTTCGGGCTTGATGGCAGATGAAGGGGGAATTATTGCTAACTGAATATAATACGATAATACAGTAAGGAAGCTAGACTTTCGTTTTAGGGGCATAGCTGCCAGGTTCGGCATTATGCCGAGCTAATTTGGCTAGAAGTCTTGCAATTATCGACCTAAAATAGAAAGCAAAAAAATGTTATTTTTCTCAATAAAGCCCATATTCTGAATGATCTGGCAAATGGATCCCGGGTTGTGATCGATGCGAGCATGACCAAGTATCATAGGCTATGATGCATGGGAAATAATAGAGAACAATAAAATCGAAGCCAAGTTTAAGAAATCAAACTCGAATTGATAGGTGCCACCCGTGACGTATAAAATAAATTATGTTTCGACAGCATCACAATTGCCTTAGGAGTTCATACACAATGGTAGATGATGACAGGCAACCGGTGGTCATGAGTGATCCTCCCCGGAATTAATGAAAAAGCTCCTCTTTTTCGTGTTCATTTTTACTGTGCAAGATCAGGTTCTCCTAATCGTAACAACAATAAACTCCAGGTTAAATTTTCCAGTCAAAATTTTTCATCAAGGTCTCGGCAATCGGATTAGAAAATTTTCGGGGACTTGAAATCA